>CAUZBE010000177.1:0-6571 GCA_963577885.1 Alphaproteobacteria bacterium | reverse complement strand
GCCTAAACCCGAACCGGGCTCAAATGCTGGCGGCGGCGGACATATTGCTGCGCTTCGCCTGCCACGCGGCCGAGGAACGGGATTCGGCCCAGGTCAGCATGTTTGGCGGTGACGATGCGGCCGCCGTACCGCCGCCGCCCTTGCCGGTGATGGCGGAATGGCTGCAATTGGACAAGCTGGCGAACGAGGCCCAGGCCATCGGCTTTTATCTTTCCGCCCACCCCTTGGAATCCTATCCCGCCCTGTTGGCGCGAAAATCCATGGTCAACTATGCCGAACTGGAGGCGCGCGCGGATCTGGGCGGCAAACAGTTCCGCATCGCCGCCACAATCGAGGAGGTGAGCGAGCGTAAAAGCGCTAAGGGCAATCCATACGCCTTCGTCCGGGTCTCGGATCAGACCGGCATCTTTGAACTGACGCTATTCGGCGATGACCTGGCGACTAGCCGGGATCTACTGGTCAAGGGTGGCTCCGTGGTCATGACCGTCGATGTGCGCGACGATGGCGAGCGCCGCCGGATGATCGCGTCACAGCTGGTTGATGTTGAACAGGCTAGCCTGACCGTGGCCTCCGGTATCCGCGTCTTCCTGAGAGGCGGCGGTCCCCTGACCTCGTTGCGGCATCTGCTGAACGATCACAATACGGGCCGTGGCCAGGTCACCCTGTTGTTGGAGTTGGCGGCGAAAGGCCAAGAGGTGGAGGTCACCCTGCCGGGTGGCTTCGCCATAACACCCCAGGTGCGCGGCGCCCTGAAAGCCATACCCGGCGTTTTAGACGTCCACGATACCTGATGGCTGTTCTTGAACGGCTAAAAAATCTGGTTTTTGGCCACATCAAAATGGTGCAAAATTTCGTGGAAAAATAAAATTGCGGGAAATATCATGAATCTCGAGGGCAAGGCCGGAATCGTTACGGGCGCCGGGCGCGGTATAGGCGGTGAAGTCGCGAAGCTGCTGGCAAGAGAAGGCGCTAGCGTTATCGTCAACGATCCAGGCGTCGGACGTGGCGGCGAAGATGAAGATACGGGTGAGAAGCCGGCGGATGCGGTGGTCGCGGCCATCGTGGACGGCGGGGGCACGGCTATAGCCAACTATGGTTCGGTTGCCGTATTCGCCAACGCCGGGCGCATGGTCGCGCAATGCGTCGACAGCTACGGCAAGATTGATTTTCTGGTCAACGTGGCTGGCATGCTGCGCGAACGCATGATTTGGAATATGACCGAGGATGATTTTGACCAAGTCATATCAGTCCATCTGAAAGGGCATTGGAACATGTGCCACCACGCTATCAAGGTGATGCGCGGGGAACAATACGGCCGGATCGTGAATTTCTCGTCCGATGCCTTCAAAGGTTCGGTCGGGCAATGCAACTATGCCGCCGCCAAGGCGGGTATCATCGGGTTGACCCGGTCCATCGCCCGCGAGTGTGGCCGTTACGGTATTACCGCCAACGCCGTCTGCCCGATGGCGGCGACGCGGATGACCGTGAACCATGCCGTTATCGCGGGCTGGAAACGCCGCCTCGAACGGGGCCTTTTAACGCAAGCCCAATATGAGTCACGGATGGCGATGCCGGGGCCGGAATATATTGCGCCAATCGTCGGCTATCTCTGCGCGGAGGAGTCCCGCGACGTCAACGGCCAGCTGTTTCACGCGGAGCGCTCCCTGGTCCATACCTATTATTTCGGAGAGGAAGCCCGCGCAATCTACAAATATAGCGATGACGGCATGTTCACGGTCGACGAACTGATCAAGACCGTGCCCGCCTCGCTTATGAACGGCATTCCCAACATCGCGCCGGCGGAGGAGGTCTGAAACGGTCCGCGCCAACCTTAATTGAGGCTGCGAGTTAGCCTCTCTTTCAGGCTCAACAATTTGTTGGCATGGGCAAAACCCGGATTGCGCGCCATAAATTTTTCAATGTGCGCCAGCGCTGATTTGATATTGCCTGCGGAGGCTTCCAAAAGCGCTAATTCCGCTAATAGCTCACCATTGCCCGGCACGATCAGAACGATTGATTGCAGTATTTCAATAGCGCGTTTCCGGTTGCCTGCGCCAAGCGCCCTAATTTTTATGTTATTTTGCAGCCGAACCAGAATATCCCGATCGGATATGGCTTGAATGAAATCGGTTTGCCGCGGCATTTGCCGGTCATGGATCCGCCGGAAAATCCGCTGCAAATCTTCGTTACCGACAAGACGCGCCTCGTCAAAGGGATCAATCAAGGCCTGCTCACCAGATTTGCTCAGCTGTAGCAGAAAATGGCCGGGGAAATTCAAGCCCGAGATTTCCCAGCCCTGGGAGCGGCCCGCATGGATGGCTAATATGCCGAGTGCCACGGGTAGCCCTTTGCGGCGGTCAATGACGCGCATTAGATTGGCATTCTGCGGATCGTCGTATGTCTCCATATCGCCTTGGTAACGGTGTTTTTTGTAGAGGGTATCCGATAAGACGCCTATGCGATCGCGCAACGTTTCCGCGCCTTGTGACGCGGCACTCATATCCGACGTGATTAGATTGAGTTCATCGTGATATACCGAGAGACAATTGGTTGGCAAATCTAGATTGGCCAACAGCAAAGCCGCCTCGCCAATGTCGATCAGGTTTTCACCCCGCGCCCCGATGGCTTCGAAACGCGCCAGTATGTCCGCCTTACTGATGTGCATGGCGTAGAATAGCATAATCCTGCCGGGAACCGCCTTGCAAAGCTGGCCGTATCCGTCTATGTACCGGGCACTAATACTCAAATCGCACGTGGGCTTGCGTCGCTGGGACAGATAGACCCCTTCGATGCTCCGGTGTCCGGCAACGGATGGGCGCCCGCGGAGGCATAACCGGAGAAGATGATGACACTCTCGGACGTCCCGACATTTACCATGCGTCAGCTATTGGAAGCTGGCGTTCATTTTGGCCATCAAACCCATCGTTGGAACCCCAAGATGGCCCCCTTTATATACGGTGCCCGCAACAACATCCACATTATGGATTTGCGGGAAACCTCGCCCATGCTGCAGCGGGCCCTGGTGAAAATTCGCGACGAAGTGGCGCGGGGCGGCCGGGTGTTGTTTGTCGGCACCAAACGGCAGGCCTCGGGGCCATTGACCGCGGCGGCCAGCGCCTGTGGGCAATATTACGTCAATCACCGCTGGTTGGGCGGTATGCTGACCAACTGGCGCACCATCTCTAATTCCATCAAGCGCCTGCGGGTGCTGGAAGAGCAATTGGGCGATGAGGGCAGCAGTGGCCTGACCAAGAAGGAGTTGTTGCAGTTGACCCGCGAGCGGGACAAGCTGGAACGCGCTCTGGGCGGCATCAAGGATATGGGCGGTTTGCCGGCAGTTATGTTCGTGATCGACACCAACAAGGAAGAGATCGCGATCCAGGAGGCAAAGAAGTTGAATATTCCGGTGGTCGCAGTGGTCGATTCCAATTGCGATCCGGATTTAGTCGATTTTCCCATTCCGGGCAACGACGATGCGGCGCGGGCCATCTCGCTATATTTGGATCTGATCTCGCGCTCGGTTATTGCCGGGCTACAGCAGGAGCGGCAAATCGACGGCGAGGATCTTGGTGCCGCGGAAGAATTACCCATAGAAGAAATCGCGGCCATCGATGAGGCGGTGGCGGTGCCCGAACCGGCCCCAGAGGCTACGCCCGTGGATATAGAGGCGGCAGCATCATAAACGTATTTTATTACTGTATAATAAAATCTTACACTGTATTTTTCACCTAGGGGATTAACAGTGACAGAAGTCTCGGCGGCGATGATCAAGGACCTGCGCGGCAAGACCGGCGCCGGCATGATGGATTGCAAAAAAGCACTACAGGAAACTGCAGGCGATATCGAGGCGGCGGTCGACTGGCTGCGCACCAAAGGCCTGGCGGCGGCGGCCAAAAAAGCCGGCCGGGTGGCAGCGGAAGGTTTGGTCGTGGTCGCCGCTGATGGCAATAAAGGCGCCGTCGTCGAAGTTAATAGCGAGACCGATTTCGTTGCCCGCAATGAGCGGTTCCAGGCATTTGCCCGCACTATGGGCGATTTGGTACTGGCCGGCGGCAAAGGCGATCTCGAGGTTCTGCAAGGCCAACCCTATCCGGGTGGAGACCGCGACGTCGGCGAAGAACTAACGCATATGATTGCCACTATTGGCGAAAACATGTCGCTGCGCCGCGCCGCGACCCTATCGGTGGATGCGGGTGTGGTCGCTAGTTATGTGCATGCCGCGACGGCGCCCGGTCTGGGTCGCATCGGCGTTCTAGTGGCATTGGAATCTTCTGGTAATCAGGCACAGCTTTATGCCCTGGCGAAGCAGGTGGCCATGCATGTCGCGGCTGCCGCGCCACAGTCTGTCAGCGTCGACGAGCTGAATCAGGAGACGATGGAACGGGAGCGCGCTATATTGGCGGAGCAGGCCCGCGAGAGCGGCAAGCCGGAAGAGATCATCGACAAAATGATCGAAGGCCGCTTGCGCAAGTTCTATCAGGACGTAGTTCTGGCGGAGCAGACTTGGGTCATCGACGGTGAAAGCAAGGTCGCGGACGTGCTGGAGCAGGCGGGCAAAGATCTAGGAACGCCGGTCAAAGTATCAGGTTTCGTCCGTTATGTGCTGGGCGAAGGTATCGAGCGGGAAGAAACGGATTTCGCGGCAGAGGTGGCGGCGCAGGTATCGGCCTAGAGAAATTGCGAAATAATTAGAATCGCGAAGCGCTTCTATGTGATTGGAACATTGTACTGATTCCAGGGATTGGTGCATTTTTAGAATGAAAATGCTTTAGGCCGACTATGCTTTCGCGACGGTAGCTTTCGTTAGCGCGGCTTTTGTTAGTGTGGGGCACCGGGAACATAACGTCAATAAACTGTGCAAAATAAGGGGTCGCCCATGACAACGCCGGAGGAAGGCAATTCAAGCGGGGCCGCTGGCGGCCATGAATTGCGCTATCGCCGGGCCTTGTTGAAGATTTCCGGCGAGGCCCTGATGGGCGCGGGCGAGTATGGCGTGGATTTCCAAACGGTGCGCCGTATCGCCCAGGACGTTAAGCAAGTGCGCGATCTTGGCGCCGAAGTTTGTTTGGTCATTGGCGGCGGCAATATTTTTCGTGGCATATCCGGCGCAACGGTCGGGATGGAACGCGCTAGCGCCGATTATATGGGCATGTTGGCCACGGTCATGAATGCCCTGGCCATGCAAAGCGCCCTGGAAGGGATCGGCCGGCCGACACGTGTCCTTTCCGCAATTCCTATGGCCACGGTCTGCGAGCCATATATCCGCCGCCGCGCTATGCGGCATCTAGAAAAGGGCCGGATCGTGATCTTTGCCGCCGGCACCGGTAATCCATTTTTCACTACCGATACCACCGCGGCCCTGCGGGCGGCTGAAATGGGATGCGATTGCCTATTGAAGGGCACCCAGGTTGATGGGGTTTATGCGGCCGATCCAAATACCAACCCCGATGCGGAAAGGTACGACCGTCTGAGCTATCATCAAGTGCTCTCACGGGATTTGAAGGTTATGGACGCGGCTGCCATTTCTCTTGCACGAGAGAACGCGATCCCTATCCTTGTCTTCTCTATTCACAACAACGGTGCTTTTGCGGACGTATTGCAGGGAACGGGCAGATGC
The DNA here is from genome assembly GCA_963577885.1 of Alphaproteobacteria bacterium. Lineage (GTDB taxonomy): Bacteria > Pseudomonadota > Alphaproteobacteria. The sequence goes on along the minus strand of CAUZBE010000177.1, from coordinate 954 downwards.
ACTGTGATTGACGAGGGAGAATAAATATGGCGGATCCCGACCTGGATGATCTGACTAGACGCATGAATGGCGCGCTCGAGGCGTTGTCCCATGAATTTGCCGGGCTGCGAACCGGCCGCGCCTCGGCCGGGTTGTTGGAACCAGTCATGGTAGACATCTATGGCTCGCAAATGCCTTTGAACCAGGTTGGCACCATCGGCGTGCCCGAACCACGGATGTTGACGGTGCAGGTCTGGGATAAAACCGCGGTGACGTCGGTGGAAAAGGCGATCCGTTCCGCCGGTCTTGGCCTGAATCCATCGGCGGACGGGCAACTGGTGCGCGTCCCGATCCCGGAATTGACCGAGGAACGCCGGCTTGATATGGCCAAGGTCGCACATAAGTATGCCGAACAGGCGCGTATTGCCGTCCGCAACGTTCGCCGTGATGGCATGGACAATTTGAAGAAGATGGAAAAGGACGATGAGCTGAGTGAAGATGACCACCGTCTTTGGGGCGATGAAATTCAGGAACTGACGGACCAGTTGATCGCCAGGATCGACCAAGCCCTGACGGCCAAGGATGAAGAGATTAAGCGGGTCTAGATGGCCGGCAACTCTTCGCCCCAATCAGATACGCCCCCGCCGCCCCGGCATATCGCTATCGTCATGGATGGCAACGGCCGCTGGGCCAAGGACCGGGGCTTGCCCCGTGTGGCTGGCCACCAGCGCGGTGTTGACGCTTTGCGCGGAGTGGTTAAGGCGGGCCAGAAACTGGGAATAGATTATCTGACCCTGTATGCTTTTTCTTCGGAAAACTGGAAACGCCCGCCCGCCGAAATTGATGACTTGATGGGCCTGTTACGCCTGTATCTGCGGCATGAATTGCGCGAGTTGCACCGCAACGGCGTCCGCATTCGCGTTATCGGGGAATGGCGGCTCTTGGCCTCTGATATTGTCAGATTAATAGAGGATG
>CAUZBE010000176.1:0-6602 GCA_963577885.1 Alphaproteobacteria bacterium | reverse complement strand
ATCGGCGAAATAATTCATCACCATGGCCATCAGATTGCGCTGGCTCAACATCGCGCCCTTTGGCCGCCCCGTGGTGCCGGAGGTATAGAACAGCCAGGCTAAGTCTTCGGGCGTGCAGTCCACGATTGGTGCGCCGGGCCCTGAAAACAAGGCCTGGTAATCCCCGCCGCTGGTCGGCACAACCGTATCAAGGCTATCAATTTCGTCCTGCAAAGGCGTAATGGTCGCGGCCAGATCGGCGCTGATAACACAAACCCGCGCCCCCGAATTTTCCAGGATATAGGCGGCTTCCCTGGGATGCAGCTTGGCATTGATGGGGACGGCGGCCAGACCGGCGTGCCAGGCGCCGTACAGCACCTCGAAAAAGGCCGGCTCGTTCTTCATCATGATGGCGACCCGGTCGCCCTTGTTCAGGCCAAGCTGGCCGCGCAAGGCAGTGGCCAGGCGCGCCGCCCGGTCCGACAGATCGCCATAGGTGAATAATAACATGGTGCCGGCGCTGACCGCGGGCCGGTCACCAAAACTCAAGGCCGCTTTGTGCAACAGCATTGCCTGGTTCATAAGCCGAGCCACCTCCGATCAAATCAAACGGAAGTTCCTTATGACCCATTCTGACCGGCCGCGCTAGCGGCAGCCGTGATGCGGTAGACCTAGCTTTTGCTTTCAGGTTTGGTGGTCTCTAGAATTGGCGTCTGCGCGGTCGTGGTCGGCGCCGCCGTTGAAGTTGTAGCTGGCGCTGTCGTCGGCGCATACACGATCGACTGCTGTGCCGACGCCGTATATTCCACGTCAAAACATCCACCTGCCCCAACCTCGCCCGTCAGGGCACCACTCGACAGGAAGACGCCAACAATTGCGAAATTTAAGGCTTTCAGCATGACTCTATCTTTATCCTAATGGGTTCAAGGCGAAGGGTAGCTAGAGCCCGGCGCAGACGCAACACACAGGCCCGGGCGCGCAAAAGCCGGGGTCAGAAAAACAGCTGGTGGTGAATGTCGCGGCAGGTCTTGCTCACTTCTGTGCCGAAGCAGCAAAAAACAATGTGCCACAGACTGCCCGGCTCGGCCTGCTAGGTCCGCGCAGTGCTAAGCGCGATCCCCGTCGCAGGACCCACGGGATAGCCAAATATATCGGTGGAAATGGCGGGGAAGGCCAAGGACGACAGCCTGGCCTGGTCCGCCAGTTGATAGCAGAATTGATAAGCGCTGGCCAAAAGAGCGGCTTCATTCCGCCCCCCGCCGTGCCAGACCGGGCGCACCGCGTGGATCACGTGGCGCGCGGTTAGGTCATATCCGGCAGCAAATTCTCGTTCGCCGCATTGACGATGGCATCTAAATTAAGGGTCGTGATGTCAGCCTCTAATATCTCCATGGATAGGGTCATGGCGGGCTCGGATCCGCTTCGGATTTAGGCACGATGCCACGTCGGATCAGCCACCACAACAGGGCCAGCCCCGGCAGGGCCGCGATCGTGGTTATCAGGAAAAAACTCACCCAGCTGGTGCTTTCCGCCACGGCGCCCCCCGGCGCCGACAGCGCGGTGCGGGCCAGGGCCATTAACGAGGACAACAAGGCATATTGGGTCGCGGTATAGGCTATGTTGCACAACGAGGAGAGATAGGCGACGAAAGCCGCCGTGCCCATGCCGCCCGCCACGTTTTCCACCGCGATGGTCACCGCCAACATGGATATATCGTGGCCGACCATAGCCTGGACGGCGAACATCAGGTTGGAGAGCATCTGTAACAGGCCGCACCACAACAGGCTTTGCATTATGCCGCGCCGCATGACCAGCATTCCGCCTAGAAAACCGCCCACCAAGGTAGCGCCAAGGCCGAAAATCTTGGACACGGAGGCAATCTCGGCCTTAGAAAAGCCGATCTCCACATAAAACGGATTGGCCATGATGCCGGCCAAGCTATCGCCAAACTTATAAAACACCACGAACAGCAGGATCGGTAGCCAGCCGCCCCGGTGCAGGAATTCCGCGAACGGCTCGACCACCGCATCGCGCAGCCATTTGATGGGATGGGTGCGGCCATCCGCAGCCGTGCTGTCTATTTCACCGCGTCCCGGCTCCGGGTTCAACAATATGGCTAGCATTCCCACGGCCATCAGCCCGGCCATGGCCACATAGACCCAAAACCAGCTTACCGCCTCGGCCAGATACAGGGCGCCCGCACCGGAGGCCAGCATGCCTAGGCGATAGCCAGCCACGATCATCGCTGCGCCGGCGCCGAATTGCCTCTCTTCCAGGATTTCCACGCGATAGGCATCGATCACCACATCCTGAGAGGCCGAGGCGAAGGTAACGAACAAGGCCCAGGCCGCCATGGCCCAGGCGCCGTTAGCGGGGTCGTTGCCGCCCAGGCCGGTGATGCCGATCATCAGGGCAACCTGGGTCAGAATGGCCCAGCCACGGCGCCGGCCCAGCCACCTGGTCAACAGGGGCAGGCGCAGACGGTCGATCAACGGCGCCCAGATAAACTTCAGGGAATAGGGCATGCCGACCAGGGCGAATAGGCCAATGGTGGTTTTCGAGATGCCTTCCTCCGCCAGCCAGATCGACAAGGTAGAGAAGGTCAACAGCAACGGCATGCCGGAGGAGAAGCCCAGAAATAGAATGGCGATGACCCGGCGGTCCGTATAAACCCGGACGGCGGCAAGCCAGCCTTGCCCGCCTATCTGTGGGGCTTCGTTCATGGACGGGCCAAAAATTCCGCGGCCGCGGCACGGTCGCCGCCTGGCTCGATTTTCTTCAGGGCGCCAGTCTTCATGGCAGGGATTCGAGCCGCATGGTCAGGATGCCGCGGATTTGACAGAAAGCATTTCAGTCCATCGTGCTATCAGACGCCGCAATTCCTCTACTTCGATGGGCTTGGAGATATAGTCGTTCATGCCAGCCAAGGCGCAGCGCTAGCGATCCTCGTCCATGGCCGAGGCGGTCATGGCGATGATCGGGATAGCTGCCTTATGTCCGTCCAGGGCGCGGATTTCCCTTGTCGTCTGCAAGCCGTCCATTGTGGGCGTTCTGACGTCCACCAGGACCAGGGCATAGTCGTGCTTTTGCACGGCCTGGACCGCCTCGCAGCCATTCGCCACACACTCGATGTCCAGGCCCAGTTTCCCCATCAATTCCCGCACCTGATAACCGCGATGCCACTGGTTCAGCTTAATTTCCTGCTTTTCTGCCAACGGCCGGGCATGAAAGGTGCGGTTGGCCGCGAAAACGGCGGTTAGTAAATCCGCTTCGATCCCGTGCCCGGAGAGATAGAAAAACCCGCAACGCAGGCAGGTCGCCCGTACCTGCGCGGCGATGGCCGCCTCGGCGGCATCTCCGGGGGCGCTCAGCCCGCCGACATCGATGATGGGAATGTCCCGCGCCTGTTCCATCGCTTATCGTCGCGACTGTAAGGGTGGAAGTCCAGAATATTTAGTCGATATTGGGACGTTTTTATGCCTTGAGATAACCCGGATCGAAGGTCACCTGATCCATGCCGATGAACTTGGCCTGCCGGTTGAGTTCCGCTGTCAGATTTTTCTGCCGCGCTTGGGTGAATTTGATCTTGGGTTCCAGCCACAGGCCCGTGACATGCAACGCATCGTCGTCGCGCCTTGCCTTCATGTCGATGCGGCCGATTAGCCGGTCCGTCTCCAATATGGGAAAGACGTAGTAGCCATATTCGCGCTTGGCCTCGGGCACGAAGATTTCGATGCGGTAATCAAAATCAAACAGCCGCCGCAGACGCTTGCGGTCCCGTATCAGGGGATCGAAAGGGCTAAGCAGCCGCAGACGACCCGGTGGTATCGCGGGTCCGGTAATTTCCCCTAGCAGATTAGGGCGGGCGAAGGCGGGTTTTGCCGGGCTTCCGTTGGCGCTTTCGACCAGCACTTCGATCAGCTGTTTGCCTTTGTTAAGGCCGCACCAGGATTTGGCGTCAGCAGCGTTTATGGAACCCCAATAGGCAGCCAATTCACCCGACGTGGCAAAGCCCAAGCGGTCAAGGGCATTATTGCAGGCCCAATCGATAAAGCCTTTTTCTGAATGTTTTGCCTTGCGCCGTGCCTGCGCCGGTATCACGCGGGTCGATAAATCATAGACCTTTTGAAATCCGTCTCTTCGGGTAATGGACAGATCACCTGTGCGCCATAAGAATTCCAGCGCGGTTTTGGACGGATGCCATTCCCACCAACCATTTTTTTTGTTTTTTGGGGTGTCGGTATTTGTCTTCAAATCCCGCGATAGCGTTTGCCCATTCCGGCTGACGTGGTTTCTGACCTTGACCACCATATCTTCGAAACCGATGTTTTTCCCGCCAGTTGTATAATTCGGGCGTATCTTGCGCCAGCGTTCTCTCAAACGACTCTCGGCCAGGGTAAACCGGTGCTGCCAATGAGGGTAAAATTCCGTCGGGATCAGGGCGGCATCGTGGGTCCAATGCTCGAACAGGCGGCGGTCTTCTTCCAACAATTGGCGCAGGTGTTCTTTTTGATAGTTTTGATTGCGGGCAAACAGGATCATATGATGGGCCCGCTCTACCGTGCGGATGCTGTCCATTTGCACGAAGCCTAATCGATGGATCAGCGCATGCAGGTCATCCTTGCCTTGCCGTCTATGGGGCGGCAAACACAGGCCTTGCCGCGCCATGAAGATCCGCCGGGCCTGTTGATTGGTAAGAACGGGTCGTGACGCGGTCATGCGGCCGCCCCCCGCTGGAGTTTTTAGGCCTGGGTGTCCACGTTGTGGCTGCCGTGCGGGGCCGCGCCGTTTCCGTCCGCACCGTCCGCCGTCAGCGCGGCGGGCGGGCCCTTGGCGACGCCGACCATGGCCGCGCGGAGCAGGCGATCCTGGATCAGGTAGCCGGGCTGCATGACCTGAACAACGGTGCCATGGGGCGCGTCGGGATGATCAAGCTGGACCACGGCTTGATGCAGGTTGGGATCGAGTTTTTCGCCCATAGGGCTGATTTCCGTGATGCCGTGTTTGTCAAAATGGCCCTGTAATTCCCGCAGCGTCAATTCCACGCCTTCCAGTAACTGGCCCAGTTCCGGGCTATCCTTTCGGTTCTCTTCGCTGACGGCCGCGAGGGCGCGTTGCAGATTGTCGGACACGGCCAGCATGTCACGGGCGAAATCAGAGATGGCGTATTTCCGCAGCTCGGCCTTTTCCCGCTCGCTCCGGCGGCGGAGGTTCTCGGTCTCGGCCAGGGCGCGCAGCAGCTTGTCTTTCAGATCTGCGACTTCGCCATAGGCCAGTTCCAATTCGTCCGGCTCGTCCGCCGGGCCAACTGCTGCCGCCCGCTGTGCCGCCTCGCCGGCCGGCAGGTCGACTGGCTCTGCGCCGTCCTCTTGGCCCTCAGGGCCGCTATCGCCGTAATCACCGCCGTCGGTGGTTTCCGGGTCAAATTCTTCCGGATTCTCGATATTTACTGCTTCGTTCATCTTGTCCTCGACTACGGGCACTAATTTTTTAGCTGTTAATGCCTGATATAGGCTTTCCGGTCCGCCTTTTGAACCCCTTCATTAACGGAGGTCAACCAATCAGGCGGCCGATCGCCTGCGCCGTGTAATCCACCATGGGGACGATCCGGGCGTAATTTAGGTGCATCGGTCCCACCACGCCGATGGCGCCGATCACTTCTTGGCTGCTGTTGGAATAGGGCGCTACGATCATGGAGGAACCGGTCAGGGAGAATAATTTGCTTTCTGAGCCGACAAAGACCCGCACCCCGGAACCTTCGTTGGCCAGTTCCAAAACGTCGATCAGAGCCTGCTTGCTTTCCAGATCGGCGAACAAACGCCGCACCCGCTCCAGGTCTTCCGCCGCCGAGATATCTTCCAACAGGTTGGCCCGGCCGCGCACGATCAAGGTGGGTTTTTGGTCGCCCCCGCCCCAGATCGCCAGGCCGCTTTCCACCACCCGCGCTGTCACCTCGTCCAACTCTGCCCGGTGTTGTTCGATTTCCGCCAGAATATCGTGCCGGGCCTCGGTAAAAGTCGCGCCGCGCAGGCGGGCGTTCAAATAATTTGATGCCTCGGTCAGGGCGGAGGGCGGCAGCCCGGCGGGCACCTCGATAATACGGTTTTCCACCGAGCCGGACTCGCCCACGATCACTACCAGGGCCCGACTATCGCCTAGAGGGACAAATTCCAGGTGTTTCAGGGGCGCCTCCAGCTTTGGCGCCGTGACTAGCCCGGCCCAACCCGATAGCCCCGACAGCATTTCCGAAGCCTGGATCAACATATCTTCGAAACTGCGGCCGGCGGCCGCGCAATTAGCTTCAATTACGGAGCGTTCCTGTTCTCCCAGATCGCCCAGTTCCAGCAGGCCGTCGATAAACAGCCGCAGGCCCCTGTCGGTGGGCAGGCGCCCGGCCGAGGTGTGGCGGGCATGCAGCAGACCAGCTTCCTCCAGGTCCGCCATGATATTGCGTACGGAGGCGGGCGAAAGGCTACCATATAGGCGGCGGGAAAGGGTGCGGGAGCCGACCGGGGTGCCGGTTTCCAGATAAGACTCCACTACGGCGCGAAATATTTCGCGGTTGCGTTGGTCTAGGGCACCAATTTCGGGCAGATGAGGTGATCGTAATGCCATTGTCAATA
>CAUZBE010000175.1:0-6604 GCA_963577885.1 Alphaproteobacteria bacterium | reverse complement strand
AAGATCTCCAGCGCTATCTGGAACTAAAGCGACGGTGCTGGCGGGCAGTTGGCAAGGGCATCGAACTTGTATGTAGAACAGAAAAACGGCAGATTTCTAATAAAAAGGAAGCGCTGCCGTGAAGCGGAGTTATCGACAAACATTCGACAAGGGATCCCGATCCGGTTCCTGTTTCTTTTGGCCGTGCTGGTCTTTCTGGTTGCCGCGCAGGCAGCGGACCGCATCGGCGCCGTTAAATCAGTCATCTTCTACGCCTGTGGCAGCCCGCCCGGCGATAGCCACAAGCCGATTTACCTCAATGACGCCATCTTCGCCGAGGGAAGTGGTTGAGACGATCCGCGGCAGCGGCCTGCATTTATTGTTTCGCGATGACACCGACCTGCGTTTGGGCCCAGCGAGCACGATTACCTTGGACAAATTCGTCTGCAACCCGGATACCAAGGCTGGCGAGCTTGTGGCAACAGTGTGCAGGTCAACCAGAACGCTGTGGGCCCCAACGACCCGGGTCTGGACGACGTGGATATCAACTATACATCCGGTGTTGGCGGCGACAGCAACTGATCGGCCCAATTATCCCAATGCTATTGGGTTTGCTGTAGCGCGTGAACGGTTGGGCCGTCGCCGGCCAGGGTGGTGCGCCGCATATCGCGGGGTTCCTCCGTTGGAAACGGCCTGGCGCGGTGCATGGTTTGCCGATTATCCCAGATCACAAGATCGCCAACCCGCCATTCGTGGGCGTAGACAAACTGCCGTTGGGTAGCGTGTTCCACTAAGTCCTGAAGAAATATTCCGGCTTCGGGCACCGGCCACCCGACAATGCTGCCGGCATGGGATGACAAGTAAAGCGACTTTCGGCCCGTCTCCGGGTGGTGGCGGACCAAAACCTGGCGCACCGGGGCGAACCGCTCCCGCTCCTCGTCGGTAAAATCCGTGAAGCCGATCTTGCCGCGTGAATAAAGCTGCGAATGCTCGCAGATTAGCCCCTCAACCTGGGCTTTCATGTCATCATCCAGCGCGTCATAGGCGGCCGGCATATAGGCGAATTCGGTATTACCACCCGTCGAGGGGGTCGAGTGCGCGTTCAGCAACGAGTATCTTGCCGGGGTCGTCTTGAAGGAACTATCGGAGTGCCACAACCGGTTGCCGATGGCGAACAGTCGGCGCCGATCCTCCCGTGCGAAGGTTTTGTTCTCCTTGTCGAGATTGGAGACATCGGCGAAGGTGGTGGGGAGCCGGTTCTCGTCGGGCTCTCTCAGGGAGGTGCCAATGGCGTGTTCGATTTCACCCAAACTCTGGGTAAAGGCCATATGCTGGCTGTCTTCCAATGCCTGCCCCCTAAACACCAGGACGGCGTATTCGTCCATCCCGGCGTGGATGGCCGCCGCACCCTGGGGAGACAGACGCTGTGTCAAATCGATCCCATCAACTTCACCCGCGAAACACGGGCCGGTCTGTCTGATCGTCATGGCCATTCCAACACGCTCCTAAATGATTGCGGGACCGCCAATCTTAGAGCAATTACTGTCCATCTGGAAATGCGATAGAGCAATTCCGAATAGTAGGAAGCGCGAAGCGATTCTAAGTGATTGGAATAATTTCTCTAATTCTAAAGATCTGAGCATTTTAGAATGAAAATGCGCTAGCTGAACGCGGGCATTACCTGTTCGCCGAAGCGCCGCATGGAGTCGAGATTTTGGTCCTGGCTCATATCGCCAAACCCGGTCTGGCAGAGCAGGTGCCGCACCCCGGCTTCCCGTAGTTCTGCCACCTGTTCGCGCACCCGTTCGGGTGAGCCGAACAGACAGCCGGACGCGAGCGTATAAGACAGGGCCTCTGCCTCCCCCACCGTCGGGTCGGTCCAGGGATTTAGCATCATGGGATTGATGGCGAAGTCCTTGGGGTTATAGGCGCCCCGCACGTGCAACATATGCCTGCGCGTATCGAGGAGCAGCTGGGACAGCTCGTCCTCGGCCTGGGCATCAGTTTTGGCCACATAGACGTTACGCCAAAGGGCGATTTGCGCCATCAGCCGGGCGCGGGTGGCGTCGTCATGGCCACCCTCGTCTAGGCCCGCCGCATAGGTCGCCCAGCGCTCCTTGATGCTGGCGACGCCCAGCCGCGCGGTCAATATGGGGATACCCTTGCGGCCGCATTCCGTGAACGAATTCGGCGAAATGACACTGCGCCATAAGGGCGGGCCGGGCCGTTGATAGGGGCGGGGCCGCAGTTCCGGCATCTTGAATTGGTGGAATTTGCCGTTGTAGTTCAGCGGCGCTTCGGTCCAGGCGCGTTGCAGAATATCTATAGCCTCTTCCATGCGTTCGCGGCTGTCGTCGCTACGCAGGCCATGGCCAACGAATTCGTACTCATTGTAGATCGTGCCTTTGCCCACGCCCACGTCGATCCGGCCCTTGGACAGATTATCCAACAAGGCCAGCTGTGTCGCCAAGCGTACGGGATGATGAAAGGGCATCTGCACCACGGCGAAACCAATGCGGATGCGTTCCGTGCGCATGGCCAGGGCGGCGGCGAAGACCACGGCGTCGTTATAGACGCTCTCGCCGGTGAAATAATGTTCCGTCAACCAAACGTCAGAAAAGCCGAGATTTTCGGCATAACAAACCTGTTCGATTTGTTGATGGATGCGGGCGGCGTCCTCGTCCCCAGAAGGGGAGAGGGCCAGGGTAAGCCAGCCAAACTGCATGAACGTCTCCTATCAATACAAAACGCCACGAAACCAACATGGAAAATCCTGTTTCAGACCTAGCACGTCCGTCTGGGACGATAATTGATTATACCCGGCCCTGCCAGGGGCAGGTGACGGGCCGTGGCCGCCTGGGCCAGGTCTGCATGGCTTATCGCCCGGCAATGATAGATAATCGGCGGCCATGGATATGCCGCGGACAACCAAAAAATCAGATCGGGCGCCCCTGGGCCGTGTGCATGCCCAGGTTTTGCTGGGGCGCATCCTGGTCGCCACCTCCTTTCCAATCGGCGCCGCCATCGCGCATGGCCTAGAACCCGAACGCCTAACATTGCTACGTTTCGCGTTGGCGACCTTGTTGTTCGCGCCCTATGTCGTCTGGCGCCATGGGATCGCCATCCCTTCCGCCCGAACGCTGGCCGGATATGCGGTGATCAGTGCCAGCCTGGTCACCTTTTTTTGGTGCATGTTCGCCGCCTTACGCCTGACCACCGCCCTGAACGCGGCGGCGCTGTTTACGGTTCTGCCGGGCATCGCGGCCCTTTATGCCGCGGTCCTGGTCAGGGAACGCCTTGGAAAGCGCCGCCTGGGGGCGTTGATGCTGGGCGCCGTTGGGGCGCTTTGGGTGGTGTTCCGGGGTGATCTAGGCCTGTTGCTGAGCCTAGGCGTCAACAAAGGCGATCTGATCTTTCTGGCCGGCTTGTTGGCCATGGGTCTCTACACCCCTCTTGTGCAACTCTTGCGCCGGGACGAGCCGGCCGGCGTGATGGCTTTCTGGACCATGGCGACGGGGACCGTCTGGCTGTTACTGTTGAACAATTGGGCGGTATTTGAGACCGATTGGCTGGCCGTGGAGATCGAGGTTCTGGCCGGCATCGTCTATTTGGCTATCTTTACCACCATCCTCAGCTTTTTCATCATACAGCACGCCACCCTGCACCTCGGCCCGACCCGCGTGGTAAGTTATACTTATCTGACCCCGGCCTTCGTCGTGATCATAGATTGGGCCCTAGGCAAGGGCCTGCCGTCGGCGATGACATTACCCGGGGTCGCCATCATCGTCGCCGTCATGTTCGTCGTGCAAAGTGGCGCCGGCCGGCCCGGACCAGCACCTCCGCCTTGACTTCGATTGTAAGGGCCACCTACAGTTTCGGTCCCGCGTGCAACAACCTCGAAATACCAATATGAACATTGCGTATAATCTTGGCGCCTTATTCGACCCTGAACTGGGGGGCGATAACCTGGCCTTGATCGATTGCCGGGACTGGGATGCCCCGCGGCATTATAGCCATCGGGAAATTGATGATCTTGGTAATGCCTGCGCCCGTGGCTTGGTACAACGGGGTTTGGTCAAGGGCGATGCCGTGGCGATTTTATCGGCCAACCGGGCCGAATTTCTGGTCGCCTTTCTGGGTATTTTGCGCGCCGGCATGATCGCCGTGCCGATCAGCTATAAATTCCCTGGCGAGTTGATCGACTATGTCCTAACGGATTGTAGCGTAAAATACATGATCTGCGATGGTCAGCGGCGTGGGGCCTTTGGCGCCGATCTGCCGGTGACGGATTTCGACGGTCCCGATGCAGAAAGCTTCTCTGCTCTGTTGGACCCGGGCCCGTTCGAAACCGTGCGGCCCGGAGCGGACGATGTGGCCATGGTGCTTTACACCTCCGGCTCCTCCGGCCGGCCCAAGGGAGTGCCCCTGACCCAGAAGGGGCATTTGTGGGCCTTGAACGGGCGCATGGGTGGAGCGCCCGTCACCCATCACCGCATGCTGATCGCGGCGCCCATGTATCACATGAATGCGCTGTGTACCTGCCTGTTTGGTCATCTAGCCTCTACCTCGACCGTGCTCCTGCCGGAATTCAATGCCCGCAGGTATCTCGAAGCCATAGAGCGTTTTAAATGCACCTGGATTACCTCTGTCCCAACCATGCTAGCCATGTCCTTCATGGAAGAGGATTTGTTGGAAACGCTGGATCTGTCATCGGTCTCCATCGTGCGCATGGGTTCGGCCCCGGTTTCGCCCAAGCTATGGGCTCGGGTGCAGGAAGTCTTTCCCGGCGCCGACATCATGAACGGTTACGGCACCACGGAAGCGGGCCCCAGGGTACTGGGCCCCTCGCCGGGCAAACCCATGCCGCCCATGTCCGCGGGGTTTCAGGTGCCAGGCGCCGACTTAAAGCTGATTGATAAGAGCGGCGACGAAGCAGAGGAGGGCGTGTTGTGGCAGCGCTGCCCGGCCAACACCACGGGTTATCTTAATCTGCCGGAAAAGAGCGCCGAGGTCATCACGCCCGATGGCTGGTACAATTCCGGCGATGTTTTTCGCCGCGATAAAGACGGTGCTTACTTCTTCGTGGGCCGGGCCGACGACATGTTCGTTTGCGGCGGCGAGAACATTTATCCCGGCGAGGTGGAAAGCGTTCTAGTCAAATATCAAGGCGTCGAACAAACCTGCGTCGTTTCGGTGCCCGATGATATCAAGGGCGAGAAGCCTATCGCCTTTGTAGTGCGTAGTTTCGGCTCCACCGTCAACGAGGACGAAATTAAGCAACATGCCCTGGCCAACGCGCCGGCCTATCAGCATCCCCGCATGGTCATCTTCGTGGACGAACTTCCCCTGGCCGGCCCCGGCAAGATAGACCGCAAGGGTCTGGAGGCGCGGGGCCGGGAAATTTGGCAAGCGGCAACGGCGTAATCCGGTTGGGATCCGACCTCTCGGCCATCGGGCCTGGGATGAGAACAAGGAGTGGCAAGTGAAAGCGGCGGTTATTGACCAACACGGCGGCCCCGGATCAATCCGGATCGATCATAATTTCCCGGACCCGCAACCCGGGCCCGGAGATGTCATCGTCAAAGTTGGCGCGACCTCGCTCAATTATCACGACATCTTCACCCGCCAGGGCATGCCCGGTATTAAGGTGCCCATGCCCTGTATCATGGGCCTGGATTTCTCCGGCGAGATTGTCGAGACCGGCGCCGATATCACCGATTGGAAGGTAGGTGACCGGGTGATGATAGACCCCGTCGACCGGGTTGGTCCCGGCGGCTTGATCGGCGAGATGTGGCATGGCGGGCTGGCGGAATATTGCAAGGTGCCCGGCCACCATCTGGTGCATCTGCCCGACAACGTGTCTTACGAAGCCGCCTCGTGTCTGCCCGTGGCTTATGGCACAGCCCTGCGCATGATGTACACCATCGGCGACGTTCAGCGGGGCGACAAAGTTTTGATCCTGGGCGCCTCCGGCGGGGTCGGGACCTGCGCCGTGCAATTGGCCAAACGGGTCGGATGCGAGGTTATCGCTTGCGCTTCTAACCAGGATAAGCTGGACCGGTTGGCCGCCATCGGCGCGGATCATCTGATCAACTACGTCGAAGAAGATTTCATGAAGGCAGTCTGGGAGAAATTCGGCAAGCCGCACCGGCGCCGCTATGAAGACGGTGTCGACGTGGTAGTGAATTTCACCGGCGGCGATACTTGGGTAAAGGGATTGCGGGTGCTGCATCGGGGCGGCAAGGTGCTGACCTGTGGCGCCACCGCCGGCTATGACCCGGTCGAGGATTTACGTTTTATCTGGTCCTATGAGTTGCAGGTGCTGGGCGCAAACGGCTGGCTACGCGAGGATCTGACGACCCTGATCGATTTACTGGGGGATGGCTCCCTCAAGCCGGTCATCGACAAGACCCTGCCGTTGGAAGAGGTCAACGAGGCCTTTCGCCTGCTGGAAGACCGAGTGGTCTTCGGCAAAGTCGTGCTTATGCCCTGAGGTTTTATCATGAATGAGACACCAAAACGCCTGAGCACTGAACAAATCCAGGCAATGTTTGATAAATCGCCGTTCATTTCGACCCTGGGACTAATACTGATATCCCTAGACTACGAGGCATCAGAACTGACC
>CAUZBE010000174.1:0-6606 GCA_963577885.1 Alphaproteobacteria bacterium | reverse complement strand
AGCAACACGTAACAGGCCCGCATCGAATTCTATATCCGCTACAGCCGTTTCCAACTTCTCGGCGGCCAGATGCCGGGCCTTTTTCTTCACCTCGGCACTGACCGCAACCACGGCCGTGCCGGTCGCGATGATGGAGCGCGAGCCGCCGGTGCCGCCGCCCACGACCAATTGATCGCTATCGCCCTGCACCAGACGGATTTTTTCGTAGGGCAGGCCCAATTGATCAGCCAATACCTGGGCGAACGGCGCCGCGTGGCCCTGGCCGTAATCCATGGTGCCGGTAATCAAGCTGACGGTGCCGTCATCCTCGAATTCTATGCCGCCCATTTCCTTACCGGGAGGCGCCGTGGCTTCGAGATAGCAGGACAGGCCGCGCCCGCGCAGCTTGCCCTTGGCCCGGCTGGCCACCTGCCGCGTTTCAAAGCCGTGCCAGTCGGCCGCACCTAGACATTTGTCCAGCACACCTGCGAAATCACCGCTGTCGTAGGGTTGGCCGGAAGCTGATGTGAAGGGCATGGCGCTGTTTGGGATCAGGTTTTGCCGGCGCAGGGCGATGGGATCGCGGCCGGTCTCTCTGGCGGCGAGGTCAACCAGTCGTTCCATATAATAGTTTGCCTCGGGCCGTCCGGCGCCGCGATAGGCGCCGATCGGCGTTGTGTTGGTGAACAAACATTTGGTGGTGATTGCGATCAGCGGTGTTTTGTAAACGCCCGGTAGATTCTTGAAAATGTTGCCGACCTGGACATTGGGCCCGACGGTGGTCAGGGCAGCTCCCATGTTGGCCAGGCCGTCCACGCGGGCGGCCAGGAAGTTGCCGTCCGCGTCCAGGGCCAGGGCAGCCTCCACCACGGAATCCCGGCCATGCTGGTCCGAGGTGAAGCTGTTGGTGCGCTCGTCACACCATTTCACAGGCCGCGCTAGGGCCCGCGCGCCATGCAGAATGGCGACGTATTCGGGATAGACTGGCGACTTCATGCCGAACGACCCGCCGACATTGCCGGTCAGTACGCGAACCTGTTCAGGGGGAACATTCAGCACCCGGTTGGCCAGCATGTTCTTTGTCCCGAATGGGCCCTGGCAACCCACATAAAGGGTGAAGCGCCCGTCATATTGGGCCACCGCCGCGCGCGGTTCCATTGCCGCCACGACGATACGGTTGTTGAGAATTTTCAGGCGGCTGACGTGGGCGGCCTTGGCGAAAGCGGCATCGACGGCGGCAAAATCGCCGTTGTGGAAATCCAGGCATAAATTTCCCGAAATGTCGGGCCAAATCTGAGGGGCATCCGGCTTAACGGCGGCCTCGACGTTGTCCACCGCCTCAAGCGCCTCGATATCCAGTTCGATGGCTTCCGATGCGTCCTTCGCTTTGCTGGCTGTTTCCGCGATTACCGCCGCCACGGGATGACCCACATAACGGACCCGGTCCACGGCAAGGGCGTGGTAGTCGGGTTTTTTCATGTCGCTACCGTTATGGTTCTGCAAGGCGACCGTACAGGGCAGAGTGCCATAGCCCGCCGCCCGCAGGTCCGCGCCCGTATAGATCGCCACGACGCCGGGCATGGCAAGGGCGGTGGTCGCATCAATAGCCCGAATAATGCCATGGGCGTGGGGCGAACGCAGAATATAGGCATGTGCCTGGCCGGGTAAATTGATGTCGTCGCTATAGCGGCCTTCGCCCCGCAGCAAATAGGGATCTTCTGTGCGAGATACCGACTGGCCCACGGCATTTTTGCCTGTAACCATCTGCATGCTGATTAATTCCCCAATTTCATATGTTGGCTGATTCATAGCACAAATCAGAACCGAAACCGGAAAACCTGCTAGCCTGACATCGGTGAAATTTGTAGGCGACGGAGTTCTGTATGGGCACGGAAAGTGGCGCGCGTATTGGCGTTGATATTGGAGGGACATTCACGGACCTGGTGTTGAGCGATGCCAGGGGCCGAACCTGGTTTGGCAAACGCGCCTCTACGCCGGCCCAGCCCGAGCAGGCGGTTTTAACCGGGATCGTTGATATCCTGCAGCGGGCCGGTCTGCGGCCCGGTGATCTGGCCGAGATCCTGCATGGCACCACGGTTGGGTCCAATACACTGTTGCAGCAGAGCGGCGCCTGTACGGGGCTGATCACGACCAAAGGTTTTCGTGATGTCTTGGAGATCGGCCGCGTGCGCACGCCCGATATGTTCGATTTGCAATGGGACAAACCAAAACCCTTGGTGCCCCGCCGCCTGCGCCGGGAAGTGACGGAGCGGATTGCGGCCGACGGCAGCGTCGTTCTGCCCCTTGATGAAGACGAATTGCGCGCGGTCGGCGGTGAGTTGGCGGTGGCGGGGGTGGAATCCATCGCCATCTGCTTCATCAATAGTTTCCGCAACCCTACGCACGAACGCCGGGCCGATGCGGTGCTGCGGCAAAGCCTCTCCGGTGTAGCCATTACCGCGTCTGTCTCGGTGCTGGCTGAAATGCGGGAATACGAACGAACATCAACGGCGGTGGTGAATGCCTATGTCTTGCCGATCCTGCAATCTTATTTACAGCGCCTGAGCGCGGGTTTGCTGGCCATGGGCATACAGGCACCCTTGCTGGTTAGCGATTCCAATGGTGGCCTGGCCGCCGCCCGGACAGCATGCGAAAAACCGGTGTTTTTCATCTCTTCGGGCCGCTCGGCCGGGGTCGTGGGCGCGGCCCGATTAGGCCGGGTGGCGGGTGAAGATGACATCGTGGTGTTCGACATGGGGGGCACCACTGCTTCGGCCTCATTGGTGCAGGGTGGCGAGATATCCCGCGCCAACGAATATGAATTCCGTGCCGGTATTTCCACGCCAGCCCGATTTATCAAGGCGGGCGGTTATATGATGCGGGTGCCCACAGTCGATGTGGCCGAGGTCGGCAGCGGCGGCGGCTCCATCGCGTGGATTGATGATGGCGGCTTGCTGCATGTGGGCCCGGTTTCCGCCGGTGCCGATCCGGGACCGGCCTGCTATGGCCTTGGCGGTGACCGGCCCACGGTCAGCGATGCCAACGTGGTTCTGGGCTATTTGCCCAGGTCACTGGCCGGTGGCGGGTTGCATCTGGAAATTGATAAGGCCCGCGTGGCAATTGAACGGGATCTGGCCGGGCCCCTGGGCCTGTCTGCGGAAGCGGCAGCATTCGGGGTCCGTGAAGTGGCCAATGCCAACATGGCCCGGGCCATCCGCGCGGTCAGCGTGGAGCGCGGTATCGATCCTCGTGATTTCACCCTGGCCGCATTTGGCGGCAGCGGTCCGGTGCATGCCTGCGATCTAGCCCGTAGTCTGGATATCACCAGGGTAATGTTACCCATGATGCCCGGGGTTTTTACCGCCCTGGGCATGCTGACGGGGGATGTGGAGCGGCATTTTCTGACCGCCATGCCGGGCCTGTTGGATGATTTGGACATGGCCGCCCTAGAAGTTGCCGTGACAGCTCTGCGAGTCCGGGCGGAGGAGGCCTTGCGGGAGGAAAATTTCACCTCCGCGCAGATGCAGTTCGCCTTCAGCCTCGAATTACGTTTCGAGGGCCAGGATTCGGAGCTGCCCATATTATTGCCCGAAGCCGTGGGCCAGGCCAGCGTGACATCGCTGCGGCGGCAATTTCTGGCCGCTTACGAGGCGATTTATCAATATGCCGCCGATGATGGGATTGAAGTGGTGAACTTGCGGCTGCTGTCCTGCGGCGTGCGCCCGGGAAAACTAGATTTCCGTGACTTAAGCATCTCGGATACGGGAGAGACACATCGGGAAGCCGGCAAGCGGGAGGTCTATTTCGGCCATGACCATGGCTGGTTACAAACCGTGGTTTTGGATCGCGCCGCCTTTAGCGGAGAGGCCGCCGGCCCGTTGATCCTTGAAAGCGCCGATAGCACGGTGGTGGTGCCGCCAGGGGGCCGGGTGGCGGGCGACGGTTTGGGAAACCTGATGATCAATTTGACCGGGGATATTAGCTAATGACGGCGGAAATTGATCCCATCACCTTCGCGGTGATCAAGAATGGCCTGGATACCATCGTCGATGACATGGCCTATACGGTGATGCGCACAGCGCGCTCGCCCATTGTGCGGGATGTCCTGGACTATTCGGCAACTATCTGTGACACCCAGGGCCGTATTTTGGCCCAAGCCAAGACCGTCGCCCTGCATCTGGGCGCGGTGCCCGATGCCATTGCTGTGGTATTGAAGGAATATGGCGATGATTTTGACCCCGGCGATGTCATTATCCTGAACGATCCCTATGCGGGCGGCATGCATCTGCCGGACATTTTTATGTTCAAGCCAATTTTTTATACCGATGCGCTGCAGGGCTTCGCCGTGGTTATCGCCCATCATTCCGATGTCGGGGGCCGGGTGCCGGGTTCGAACGCCTCCGATTCAACCGAGATTTTTCAGGAAGGCCTGCGTATCCCGCCCTTGAAGCTTTACGCCGCCGGACAGCCGGACCGGTCCCTGTTTGCCCTATTGCGGACCAATGTGCGCCTGCCGGATATGCTGATTGGCGATTTGCAGGCCCAGTTGGCGACCTGTGGCGTCGGCGAACGGGCCTTTATCAATTTGCTCAAGAAACATGGCGGCGAGACCCTGCATCACTATTTCGACGCGCTACTGGACTATGGCGAGCGGTTGACCCGACAGGCCATCCGCGCCTGGCCTAATGGCCGCTATCATTTCACCGACTATATCGACGATGACGGATTTGAGCAGGGGCCGATCCCCATCCTTTGCACCATTGAAGTACAGGACGATCACCTGATGGTGGATTTCGAAGGTTCCAGCCCCCAGGTCAAGGGTGCCATCAATTGCACGCTGTCCTACACAAAATCATCCACCTACCTGGGTATCCGCTGTGCCCTAGGGCGGGAGGTGCCGAACAACGCCGGCGTCTACCGCTGCATCACCGTGACGGCGGCGGAAGGTTCGATCCTGAACCCACGCCTACCGGCGGCGGTGGCGGCCCGCGCCCTTACCGGCTACCGGGTGGTGGATGCGGTGCTGGGCGCCTTGTCCGTGATTGCCCCTGACCGTGTGATGGCGGCTGGCGAGGGCGGCAATACGGTGGTTTGTATCGGGGGCTATGAAGGCGGTAGCCAGACGCCTTTCATTCTGGTCGACATGATCAACGGCGCCTGGGGCGGGCGGGCGGGCAAAGACGGTATCGAAGGTGTGACGAATCCCTCGCAGAATATGTCGAACATGCCGGTGGAAACCTTGGAAGCCCGCTACCCCATCCGCATCGAGAAATATGCCCTGCGTCAGGATTCCTGCGGGCCGGGCGAATATCGTGGCGGCCTGGGTCTGGTCCGACAGTATCGTCTTTTGGCTGATGAGGCGGTGCTACAATTGCGCGCGGACCGGGCTAAAGTTCCGCCCTATGGCTTGTTCGGCGGTGGCCCAGCCGCGCCCAGCCGCAACACACTGGATCCCCAGGGCAGGGCCGAGGCGTTGCCCGGAAAACTGACTCGTACAATGTACAGCGGCGAGGTCATCCGCCATGAACAGGCAGGCGGCGGCGGTTATGGCGACCCTCTGCGCCGAAACCCCGATCAGGTCGGGCGGGATGTGGCGGACGAGAAAATCTCCCGGGCCTTTGCTGAGGAAAAGTTTGGCGTGATCCTGTTGCGGGATGGCTTTCAGCCGGACCTGGCCGCGACCGAAACCTGCCGGCAGGGGTTAAGGCTGGCCCAGGCCTAGTCCAGGTTCGGTAGTCATCGAACCAGGACTAGCCTTTTCGTTCACGCCAGTGCGTCAAGACGTACGTCTCCACAGGGGCAGCGTACAAACGTTGGGCCGCTGTCGCAGCCATAACTGACCACCTCAATCTCAAAACGGTCTAAGGGTTATTTACGCAGTGACCGGGCGGACAGGTGCGACGTAGACCAGATTTCCATGCGCGTTTTTATTCGAGTGGTGGGCGGCGGGCCAGGAAGACCAGGGGCAGGACCGCGACGGCGAGTAGGGCATAGGCGTAGTAGGCGTTGATATAGCCGATCATGCTGGCCTGACGCCCGACCTCGGCGCTCAACGCCGCCAAGCCGCCGTTGTTGGATGCATCCCAGGCCCCGGCGATACTGTCATAGTGCAGGTTCTTGTTGAAGGTGTTTAGCACCTCTACCAATTCGGAATAGCTGGCCCGCCCGGTGCGCACGACGATGGAGGCGCTGATCGCGATATGGACACTGCTGCCGACGTTGCGCATCAGATGAAAAACCGATGCGCCTTCAGCCATATGCCTCGGCGCCAGGGTGGCGAAGGTAACGACGGTGATCGGCGACCACATCAGGCCGATACCAAAGCCCTGCAGCGCCATCGTCCAGGCGACCGCCCCGGCCGTCATGTTTACATCGAATTCGGCCATGGCGAAGCCGGCAGCGGCCTGCGCCAGAAAACCAAGGAACAGTTTGATGCGGGGGTCGTAGCGCTGCATCCAGACCAGCATGATGATGGAGCCAAACATCATTCCAATGCCACGCATCGCCTGCATGATGCCTATAAGCGAGGCGGAATATCCGCGCAGGTCCTCCAGCATTGACGGCTGCAGGACGAGGGTGGAGAAATAGAGCATGCCGAATGCCAGCCCGAGCAAGTCTCCGATCGCG
>CAUZBE010000173.1:0-6641 GCA_963577885.1 Alphaproteobacteria bacterium | reverse complement strand
GCGGCGTAATTCGCGAATTATGGCGGCGGCAGGCTGTTGTTCACGGTCCCATAACAGGCCCACATGCCAGGGCCGCTGAATGCCATTCATCACCGGCGTGAAGGAGTGTATCGAAACCAGGGTCGGCGTTTGGCCTCGCTTCAGGCGAACCTGGATTTGGCGGCTGATTTCTTCATGGTAGGGGCGAAAATAGCGGTCAATTCGGCGTTGCCGCTCGGCCGCGCCGATAGCGACATTGCCTGGAATAGGCACGCCGTCGCTGCTCGGCGGTATTGAGCTTGCCGCCGCGAAAGGGCGGTTGCAATCGATCACCAGCCGTGAGGTACCGCAAAGTACTGCCGGGGCGTCCAGCAGGCCAGCAAGCCGCCGCGCCACCTCGCCGGCGCCAATATCCCAGGCGATATGCCGCGCTAGTTCACTCTGTGGCAAACCAAGATCGCCATAACTGGCCGGGATGTGGCGACTGGCATGATCGCAGATTATCATGGCCGGTGCTGCACCGTCGAGTTTAACGACAGTGAAAGGATTTTGCGCGATGCTAGTGCGTTCAATATCAGACGTCTGTTTCACCCGTCTGATATTACCTGAAACCGTTTATTTTCAAAGCGTTGTCTAAAATCAAAAAGATCAGGTCGATGTGCGAACAATACGGAACTGGATTGCGTTAAGGCGCGACTCCCCACGCGACCTTCAAAGTAGCCCAAGAGGACAGCGCAAAAATGTTGAGGCCGATGTCAGATTTTGTTAAATATTGGCCGGCGACAATTACATTAGATTCCGCGGAAGACCCCGCCCTTTGCGTGGCCCAGCTGCTCTCGGCATCAAAAGTGGCACCAGTTTTTGCTTTGTTCTGTCTGATCACTTCGGCATTGATCGTGACCGTGATGTGGAATTTTACCCGGCCCCTGATCCTGCTGTCCTGGGGCGCTACCATCACTTTTATTTTCGGCCCTGGCACTGCCGTCCTGGTGGCGTGGCAAAACCGCAACAAGGATAAACCCACAAGTGTCGTCCCTGAAATAATTGCGCGTATTATCCGCCAAGTCACCATATTAGGGCTGATTTGGGGCGCCAGGATAGACTGTCTATATCCCGCTGAAGCGCCGCCACAGTAGGTGTTTCTGATCGCCCTGGCGGCCTACCAAGCGCCTCGATCAGCTTCTCCCTGGCGCTGTTACTGCTATTTTTGGGCTGCATTCTGAGCGGGGGGACGGATATTCATTTGGGCATGCCGGCCATAGCCGTCTTGTTCGCTATCTTCGTTTTGTATATGGCCCGAACGGTCCATGTCAGCTTCATGGACAAGGTGCGTACACAAGTTGCCAATGACCGCTCGGCGCAGGATTTGGAATCGATGCAAAACGACTTGCTGGACGCCATCAAAAGCACCTCGGAAGGTTTTGCCATCTTTGATGAAGACGACCGCTTGCGTTATTACAACGATAAGCAACTGGATATTTCTGGATCGATGCGCGATAAAATCGTGCCAGGCATACTGTTTGCAGAAATTGTCCGCGCGACGTCCCCGCCGCTGCAATGCGAAGGGCGCGAGTTAGGCGACAAAGAGTGGCTGGAGTGGCGCCTGCGGCGCCACCTGAAGGGCGCGGGTAGTTTGCGGCAGCAGCAAAGCTCGGGCCGCTGGAATTTGACGACGGACCGGCGCACCCGTCAGCGCGGTTATGTCACGGTGTATATGGATATTGCCGGTATGAAAGAGCATGAGACGGAATTGGCCGCGGCCCGCGATGACGCCGAAAGCGCCAAGCCTGAATGCCTGACCTTGATGACTCACGAACTGCGAACGCCCCTAAACGCCGTCTTGGGTTTCTCCGATAACCTAAAAGATGAGAGCTATGGTCCTCACAGCGATGCCCGTTTTTTGGAATATTCCCGTGATATACACGACGGTGGCAGCCACCTGCTGCCCATCATTAACCAGATCCTTGATCTGTCGAAGATCGAAGCCGGAAAATACGAGCTAATGGAAGAGGGTTTCGAGTTGGAATTCCCGTTCAATGACGTACGCCAAAAGATGGGTCAGCTTGCCCAGGATGCCGGCCTGACTTTGAGCCTGGAATGCGACCGCGGCATACCGGGTTTGTGCGGTGATTTGCACACGATCCGGCAAATACTGATAAATCTAATACCCAATGGCATCAAATTTAGGCCGACGGGCGGTATCGTCACGGAGACGGCGTCTCGCCAAGATCCCGCCGAGGGCGATGGTCTGCTGATTCTGATCAGTGACACTGGGGTCGGTATCGATGAACAGGATATTATCAAGGCCCTGACGCCTTTCGGACAGATCCAGGGCCCGGTAAACGGCAACCATCAAGGTACCGGCCTTGGCCTGCTGCTGGTGCGGTCGTTCATGCCGCTGCATGAAGGCGAGATGTCCATCGACAGCGCCCTGAAACAAGGTACTACGATCAATCTTTATTTCTCGAGCCATCGTCTGATC
The DNA here is from genome assembly GCA_963577885.1 of Alphaproteobacteria bacterium. Taxonomy (GTDB): domain Bacteria; phylum Pseudomonadota; class Alphaproteobacteria. The sequence goes on along the minus strand of CAUZBE010000173.1, from coordinate 4,180 downwards.
GAACGAAACGCGGCGTAGCTTCCGTGGTTTATGATCCACGCGGCCTATTGACTCAATTGTTTCAGGCCGCCGTGGCGGCGGCGGATCCGGCAATTTGCCTGCCACCGCATTTACCTGACCCACCCGCCGGGCGAACCTTGGTTCTGGGCGCCGGCAAGGCAGCTGCCAGTATGGCACGGGCGGTTGAACAGAATTGGCCCAGGGATATTGCCGGCCTGGTCGTCACCCGTTATGGCCATGCCGTGCCGACCCGCCATATTGAAGTGGTTCAGGCCGCCCACCCGGTGCCGGATACGGCCGGAGAGGCCGCGGCCAGGCGTATCCTGCGGGCCGCCTCCGAGCTCGGCGCGGATGATCTATTGCTCGTTTTGATTTCGGGCGGCGGTTCTTCGCTGTTGAGCCTACCCGCCGCCGGCCTCAGCCTCGGCGACAAACAGGAAGTGAATCAGGCTCTGCTGCGCAGCGGCGCGCCGATCGATCAAATGAACGTGGTGCGCAAGCATCTTTCCGCCATCAAAGGCGGATGGCTGGCCGCCGCCGCCCCGGCCCGGGTGGTCAGTTTGCTGATTTCCGACGTGCCGGGCGACGACCCAGCGATTATTGCGTCCGGCCCCACGGTGGCGGATCCGTCCACTTTTGCCCAGGCGTTGCAAATTCTGGCAAACTATCAGATCACGCCGCCCCTTGCCGTGGCCCGGCATTTGGCGGCCGCCAAAAGAGAGACGCCAAAACCGGGAGACCCCCGTCTGGTCAATTGTCAAACCGTGCTGATAGCTACGCCGGCGCGCTCTATCGCAGCGGCGGCCAAGATGGCGGCGGCGGCGGGTTATCAAGTGGTGCTGTTGGGCGATGCCCTGGAAGGGGAGGCGCGGGACCTGGGCGCGCAGCATGGCGAGATCGCCTTGGCCCATCAATTGTCTGGGCCGATTTCTGCTCAGGCCTCCGGGCGCGTCGCGCTGCTGTCGGGTGGCGAGACCACGGTGACGGTGCGTGGCGGTGGCCGCGGCGGACGTAATGTCGAATATCTGGCCGGTCTGGCTTTGGCCCTGGGGGGCCGTCCCGGGATCAGCGCTATTGCCTGCGATACGGACGGTATTGATGGCACGGAGGATAACGCCGGGGCCCTGATCTTGCCCGATACCCTAGCCCGTGCCGCGGCGGCCGGCCTGGATCCCGGCGCTCTGTTGGCCGACAATGACGCCTATACATTGTTTCTGGGGCTGGATGATTTGCTGATCTGCGGCCCGACCCTGACCAATGTTAACGACTTCCGCGCAATTCTGATTGATCCGGTATAATCTTCCTCTCATGCAAAGAAAACGCTCCACCAAAATTATTGCCACGCTGGGCCCGGCCAGCAGCGATCTCGATATGATCGCCAGGCTGTACGCGGCCGGGGCCGATATGTTCCGGCTGAATTTTAGCCACGGTGTGCATGCCGACCACCAGGCCAGGTTGACGGCGATACGCGCGGTGGAGAAATCCGCCGGCGTACCCATCGGAATCATGGCCGATCTGCAGGGTCCGAAAATTCGGATCGGTGCGATCACGGGTGGCAGCGTCGATCTCGCGGCCCTTAGTCCCTTCCGCCTTGATCTGATCGACCAGCCCGGCGACGGCCAACGGGCGCCTTTGCCTCATGCCGAGGTTTTTGAGGCTCTAGAGGCGGATATGGATTTGCTGATCGACGATGGCCGCATCCGTCTGATCGTCCTACGGTCGGGCCCCGATTTCGCCGAATGTCAGGTCGTGACGGGCGGACGCCTTAGTGACCGTAAGGGCGTCAACCTGCCGCAAGCCTTGTTGCCAGTGGGGCCCATGACTGCCAAGGATCAGGTCGACTTGCGCTTTGCGCTTGATGCTGGCGTGGATTGGGTAGCCCTGTCGTTCGTGCAACGGCCCGAGGACATTGCCGAGGCTCAGCGCCTGATCGCCGGTCGCGCGGCGGTGATGGCGAAGATCGAAAAGCCGGCGGCTTTACACCAGATTGACGAGATCATTGAGCTGGCCGATGCGGTCATGGTGGCACGCGGCGACCTGGGTGTGGAATTGCCGGTGGAGGAAGTGCCGGCCCTGCAAAAGGATCTGGTGCGCCGCGCCCGGCGCGCCGGTAAGCCGGTGGTGGTGGCGACCCAGATGCTGGAAAGCATGGTCGCCGCGCCGGTGCCTACACGGGCGGAGGTATCCGACGTCGCGACCGCTGTTTACGATGGCGCCGATGCCGTCATGCTGTCAGGCGAGACCGCATCGGGCAAGCATCCCCTCGCCGCGGTGGAGGTCATGGACCGGGTTGCGGCCCAGGTTGAAAGGGACCCCGGCTACCGCAAATTCATGGACGCCGAACATGCGGACCCCGAGGCGACCTCGGCCGACGCTATTACGGCCGCCGCCCGGCAGGCCGCGGAAACCATATCCGCCACTGCTATCGTGACTTACACCACGTCGGGCTCTACCGCGCTCCGTGTGGCGCGGGAGCGGCCACAGGTGCCAATCCTGGTTCTTACTCCCAGTCTGATCACGGCCCGCCGCCTGGCCGTGGCCTGGGGCCTCACCTGCGTGCACAGCGCGGACGCATCGGGTTTTACGGACATGGTGGACCGGGCCTGCCGCGCCGCCGCCGATTATGGCATTGCTGAGTCCGGTGACCGGCTGGTCATCACCGCCGGCGTACCCTTTGGCACCCCCGGGGCCACTAACAGCCTCCGCATCGCCTGGGTGCCATAAGGCGAATTTCAGATCCAGGTGACTAGTTTCGCTCGCCCTTCACCTTGCTGCGCAGGCGTTTTACTTCCGTCTTGGCTTGGTCTAGGTGAGGGTTGGCCTTTAAGGCGCGTTCATAGGCGTCTAGGGCGCTGGCGTTGTCTTCCAAATGACTATAGATCAGTCCCAGGCCGCTCAAGGCGCCGAAATGCCGCGGTTCCAGGCTCAATGTGCGTTCCACATCGGCAATGGATTCTTCATACCGGCCCATTAGGAAATAAACCGTAGCCCGTTTGTTCCAGCCTTCGGCATAATCCGGGGCGACGACGACTACGCTGTGCAGGATTTCCAGTGCAGCATCGAATTTATTCTCTCCCATGGCGTGGACGGCCCGGCCCATGAGCAATTTCAAGGTCGGGCTTTCACTCTCCAGCCAGACACCCCAGATCAGCTGTTCGATCAATCGGGCTTGTTGGGATTTATCGACGTCTTGCAAATGGACGAATAAATAATCCAGGCGCGGATCGTTTTGATCCGCCCGTACCCCAACGGCCCACCCGAATGTCATGGGCAGAACAAGTGCTACCACGCGAAGAAAATATGTCATCGGGGGACAATAAATACCGTCGCGTAGAGATGCCAGCCCGAACCGTCCGGGTCATAATAATTTTGTCGTGCAAACCAAAAGAAAATGCAACCGATGGCGCCCGGTTAGCGACGATGATAATGCCACCTGGTCAGGAAGCAATCAGAAAGGGCGCCAGTTTGGCGATCAGGGTTTCCGTTTTTCCGGCGATCAGATCGGGATAGCGCGATCGGCATTGTTAGATCAATTCAGCCTGGAAGGCCAAACGTCCCTCGGGGCTGTCCGGATTGGAGATATCAGTGGGTATCCTGGAGGCGGGTGCCACCACGTTGGCGACGCTACGGGCTAATTTGGCGGCCTTGCACAAGGCCGCGGCGCCTTTTTCGTCACCGCTGGCGATCAGCGCATGGGCGGTGTCCCGGGCGATGCCGGCGCACCGGGCCGCCGCTGTCTCGAAAAATCCCAGATGCCCCGTAAACAGAGACCGTAGGATTAGGTAGGACGTCAAGCGGTCCTTTAATCCAAATGGCGGACCAGTCGTTGCGGGTGCGCCCGCTTCTCGTCCGGGGCCGCGATGTCGAGGGTCATGGCTTCCTGACTGCGGGCAATCAATTGGTTAGTGCTCGCGGGCGCTAGATTTGTCGGGGCTGCTACCCTTTGACGAATCGGTTCTGAGACCACGGCGATCAGACGTTCGGCCAGTTTGGGCAGGAAATTGGGCCGTTGAACCAGGCCCGTCATCACCCCTTCGCTGTAGGCAAAACAATTAATCACTTTGTTTGAAGTGTTGTCGGAAATGTCCGAGCCATGATTGCGCACCAGAGGTACGACAACGTTTTCGTTGCCTGTTTCCACCAGGGTGTCTGAACCCGGGGCCGAGATGGTCTGGCGCCG
>CAUZBE010000172.1:0-6668 GCA_963577885.1 Alphaproteobacteria bacterium | reverse complement strand
CGCGCAGGGCAAATCCTTCTGCGCCGGTGCCAATTTCGGAGACGGTTCGGGGCAACAGATACTAGATGATAAAAAGCCCAAGCCGACCAACCATCTGTATCAAGAGGCGGTGCGCCTATTCGGTACGAAAAAGCCCATTGTCGGCGCCATCCAGGGCGCGGCCATTGGCGGCGGTCTGGGTCTAGCCTTGGTACCCGACTTTCGGGTGACCTCCCCGGAAGGCCGTTTCGCCGCCAATTTTACCCGCCTGGGCTTTCATCCCGGCTTTGGCCTGACGCACACTCTGCCGGCCCTGATCGGCCAACAGCACGCGACCCTGATGATGTACACCGGGCGCCGTATCAAGGGCGAAGAAGCGCTGGCCATGGGTCTGGCGGATATGCTGGTGCCCCTTGATCAAGTGCGTAGCGCGGCCATGGAACTGGCCGAAGAGATAGCCATCTCCTCCCCCCTCGGCGTATTGGAAACCCGCGCCACCATGCGGGTGGGCCTGGCCGACCGGGTTAAGGCGGCCACGGATCATGAACTGTCGATCCAGAACCGCTTACGCCAAACCGAGGATTTCCAGGAAGGCATCGCGGCTTCTTCTGAGCGGCGCCTACCCAACTTTCAGGGAAAATAGGGCGTAGATAGGGCATAGACATGGATGAAGCTGAACAACTGGTCGCCGATGCGGCGAGCCGGATATTTCGCGATCTGGGCGATCCGCAGACTATCAACAATGCCGAGGGTGACAGCTGGCGGGCGCCACTCTGGTCCGCCCTTGAAGAAGCCGGCCTGACCAGCGCCTGGGTCTCCGACGAGCTGGGTGGCGCAGGCGCGGGCATCGGGGCCGGCTTTGCGGTGCTGCGGGTGGCAGGCGAATTCGCCGTGCCCCTGCCCTTGGCCGAAACCCTGTTGGCGGGCTGGTTGCTGGGTCAAGGCGAAATCATGCTGCCAAGCGGTGCCATGTCGGTGGCCCCAACCCGGCGCGTTGACAAACTGACCCTGGGCACCGACGGCGCGCTGTCGGGCACCGCGCGCGCCGTGTCCTTTGCGGCGGAGGTCGAACATCTGGCGGTCCTGGCGCACGGCGATGACGGCCCGGTGGTAGCTTTGGTTGCTATCGCCGACTGCGACTGCCGGGAGGGACACAACATGGCGGGCGAAGCGCTGAATAATATCAATTTCAGCGGCGCTACGCCGCTGCAATGGTCCGTCCTGCCAGCCGCCATCAATGCCCAAAGCCTGCTGATGATGGGGGCGGCCACGCGCGCCATGCAAATGGCAGGCGCCCTGCAAACTATCCTGGAAATCTCCGTGCAATATGCGGAAGAGCGGGTGGCCTTCGGCAAACCCATCGGAAAATTCCAGGCGGTGCAACATAATCTAGCCCGCCTGGGCGAGGAAGCGGCGGCAGCTATCGCCATCGCTAATTCCGCCGCCTACACCATCGAACACATGGATGGCGAGGATGGCTGGGCGGGAGATGGCGTTTTCCTGGATGTCGCATCGGCCAAAATCCGGGTGGGCGAGGCCGCCGGTCAAGGCGGGGCCATCGGCCATCAGGCCTTTGGCGCCATTGGCTTCACCAAGGAACATATCCTGCACCGCTTTGTGCAGCGTCTATGGGCCTGGCGGGATGATTTCGACAATGAAGCGATTTGGGCCGCCGAACTGGGCCGCCGGGTCGCCACCAAGGGCAGCGCGGGCCTGCTGCATAGCCTGACCGCCGCTTAATCGAAGTAGTTAGAAGACAAGGATCAAAAGCACTATGTCCGTCGCCATACAATTCGACCCCATCCGCCTGCCGCAGGAGGCCGAGGAACTGCGCTCCGAAGTCCGCGCTTTTTTGAAAGAGGAAATTGAGGCCGGCACCTTTGACCCTCAGGCCGGGCGCGGCGGCAACGAAGAATTCAGTCGCAAGGTTGGAGCCAAGGGCTGGATCGGTATTACCTGGCCCAAGGAATACGGTGGCCAGGAACGCAGTTTCCTAGAACGCTATGTCATTAACGAAGAATTTCTGTTTGCCCGCGCCCCGACACGAAAGCATTTCACCGCTGATAGACAAAGCGGACCGGTGCTTCTGAAGTACGCCTCGGAAGAGATCAAGCGGGACATCCTACCGCGCATCACCCGTGGTGAGGTTTCCTTTTGTATCGGCATGAGCGAGCCGGACTCTGGCTCCGATCTATTCGCCGCCAAGACCAAGGCAGAACGCACCGAGGAGGGCTGGTTGATCAATGGGCGCAAGTTGTGGACCTCACTGGCCCATGAATCTGATTACATGATCGGCCTGTTCCGCACCTCCGACCCAACCCAGGAAAACCGCCGCCATGGCCTGTCGCAATTCCTGGTCGATCTAAAAACACCTGGCATCTCTACCCGCCCAGTGCTGCACCCCAACGGCAACTACGAATTCAACGAGGTTATTTTCGAAGACGCGCTATTACCCCACGACTATTTGCTGGGCGAGGCAGACATGGCGTGGAAGCAGGCCACTTCGGAACTGGCATACGAGCGCAGCGGCTCGGAGCGGTTTCTCGAAACCATTCAGGTCTTGTTCGAGCTGGTGGACTTCATCGGCGAAAATCCCGACGTGCGAGAGGCCGAGGGCCTGGGCCGCCTGGTGGCACAATTGCATACCCTGCGGCGGATGTCGATTTCGGTGGCCGGCATGCTGCACGCGGGCAAGGAACCAGTACTAGAAGCCTCCGTCGTCAAGGATCTGGGTACGGTCTGGGAACAGGCCCTGCCCTCCGTTGCTCGCGAGCTGTCGGCCTTCGTAGACCGTGACCCCGGCAACCGCCTGCGATTCGAGGAAATTCTTGCCCACAACATCACCATCGCGCCAAAGCTGACCATCCAGGGCGGCACCACCGAAGTCCTGCGCGGCATCGTCGCCCGCGGCCTGGGATTGCGTTAGCCCCCTACGCTAGGACCTTTTCGCTAGGATTTCTGTATATGCCCGATCTATCCGCGCTGTTGTGGCCGAATGTCGTTGCCGTCATCGGGGCATCGCCCGAACCCCATATCCTGCGTGGCCGGATCATGGCGGTCATGAAAAGCCACGACTACAAAGGTACCGTTTATCCCATCAGCCGCAGCCATGACGAAATCCATGGCAGGCGCTGCTACACCTCCATCGACAAGGTACCCGAACAGGTAGACTTGGCGATCCTGATCATTCCAGCCAAATTCGTACCGGCCACCCTGGCAGCCTGTGGCGAAGCGGGCGTGCGGGCGGCACAAATTCTGACGTCGGGATTTGCGGAGGAAGCTGGTGCCGGCGGCGCTGCCATGGAAGATGAAATCCGCGCCATAGCGACGCGCTATGACATGGCAGTATTCGGTCCTAATTCAGAAGGCTTCGCCAACGCCCTCAACGCCCTGTGCCCCACTTTTAGCCCGGCCGTGGACAATACCGAACTGCCCTTGCTACCAACCTGGCGTCAAGACGGCCACATCGCCGTGGTGGCGCAGAGCGGCGGCATGGGCTTTGCCTTCTACGACCATGGACGGCCCAAGGAATTACCCTTCAACTACATCGTCACCACCGGCAACGAAGCCTGCTTGGGAACCCTGGACGTGGTGGATTACCTGTTGGACGAAGGCAAGACCGATGCCTTTATCCTGTTCATGGAAGACGTGAAGCACGGCGAACGCCTGGCTCAGGTAGCAGAGAAAGCCTTGAAAGCTGGCAAGCCCATCATTCTGACCAAGATCGGCACGTCTGATGCCGGCGCCCGGGCGGCGGCCTCTCACACCGCATCGCTGGCGGGTTCCTATCAGGCCTATCAAGGGGTCTTTCAACGCTATGGCATTATTGAGGGCGGCAATACGGAAGAGATTGTCGATATCGCTGCCGGCTTTTCCTATCACGGGCGGAACCTGCCTAAGGGTAAACGGATTGGCATTTGCACCGCCTCGGGCGGGGGCGGCGGTTGGATGGCCGATCTTTGCGTCACGGCCGGATTGGAAATTCCCGAACTGGATGCCAAGACTCGCGCCGTCATTGATGCCTATTTGCCGGCCTACGGCACCTCACAAAACCCCATCGATGCCACGGCCCAGGCGGTCCGCGTCACGGGTTACGGCGGTCTTGCCCGCATGGCGGCAGCATCGGGTGTGTTGGACGGGATCATCACGGTCGCGTCCTGCCGCAACCCAGCCGTCCTGCAGCGGGAGCAAGAGGACCTAATCCAGCTGGCCAAGGACGTGGACAAGCCGATCCTGTTTTGCTCCTACACCCAGCCGCATCCGGACTCGACGGCGATATTGAGCCAGGCCGGCTTTCCCCTGTATGGCAACATGGCCAACTGCGCCCGCACCATGGCCGAGATGGCCGACTATCACGAACTGCGAGAACGCTTTCTGGCGGCGCCTAAGATCCAAGGCAGCGATGCGGGCACCCGCGATACGGTTGCAGCACTATTGGCGACGGCCGGGCCTGTGTTGTGCGAATACGAAGTGAAACCACTGTTGGCGGCCTATGGCATTGCCACGGGCGATGAAGGCCTGGCAACCAGCGCCGACGATGCCGTCGCCCTGGCCAAGAGCTTCGCTGTGCCGGTTGCGCTAAAAATTCAATCGCCCGATGTCCTGCATAAAACCGAGGCCGGCGGCCTGACGCTTAACTTGACGGGAGAGGAGGCCGTGCGATCGGGCTACGACCAGGTCATGACGGCGGCCACGAAAGAAACCCACGGCGTCTTAGTACAAGCCATGGCACCCAAGGGTCATGAAATGATCCTTGGCATCAATCACGATGCCACGTTCGGCCCCGTTCTGATGCTCGGGTTTGGCGGGATTTATGTGGAAATCAATCCAGATGTAGTGCTATCGCCGGTACCCCTTGACCAAAATGCTGCCGCCGCCTTGCTTAACCGCCTTCGCGGCCGGGCCCTATTGGACGGTGTGCGCGGGGAACCGCCTGGCGATATAGACGCCCTGCTTGATCTGGTCGTGAAGCTGTCCCTGTTAGCGTCGGATCATGGGGCTGTGATTGGCGAATTAGATCTCAACCCCGTGCTGGTCCACCCGAAAGGCCAGGGCGTCAGCGTGGTCGATGCATTAGTGGTGAAACGTTCATGAGCGATCAAGATATCCATCTGCATTACGAAGTACACGAGGGCAATGGCCCCTATATCATGATGCTGCACGGCATGCTGTCCTCGCGCGCGCAATGGTCCCTGAATGTACCAGCCCTGCAGAAAGTCGCGCGCCCGATCCTGGTGGAATTGCTAGCCCATGGCCGCTCTGCCGCACCGGAGGAGCCCGAACATTACCACCCCGAAGCCTATGTTCGTACGTTCGAGGCCATCCGCGAGAAACTGGGCATCGAGCGCTGGCTCATTTGCGGTCAGTCGCTCGGGGCCAGCTTGACCCTACGCTACGCCCTGCGCCATCCCGACAGGATACTGGCGCAGGTCTTCACCAATTCCTCCTCGGCCCTGGCCGGCGAAGACACCTTGGCGACATACCGCGCAACGTCGGAACAGCGGGCCCAGGCTATGGAACAGGGCGGACATGAAGGCATTCGGGAACTGCCCATCTATCCCGGCAAGGCCCGGCGCCTGCCCGAAGAAGCCCGCCTGGCCCTGGTCAAGGACGCCGATCTACTGCAACCTAAAGGCTTGGCGCAGTCGTTCCGCTATTCCTCGCCCTATCTTTCGGTACGCGAGGAAGTAGCGAACACGTCCGTGCCGACCTTGTTGGTCTGTGGCGCCGCCGAGAAAAGGTTTCAATCGAATTATGCCTTCGCCATGGCCAACATTCCCAACCTGAAGGTGGTTGAAGCGGACGCCGGCCATGCGGTGAATATCGAAGCGGCAAATATCTTCAACGACGCCGTAACCTCGTGGATCAAACAACATGGCGGATAGCAACAATGAACGGGCCCAAGACATTATTTGATAAGCTATGGCAGGCCCATGTGGTGCGGTCCCTGGGTGATAACCTGGACCTCCTTCACGTGGACCGTCACCTGATCCATGATCTCAGCGGCGCACGGGCCCTGACCGAGCTGCAAGAGCGCGGCCTTGCCGTGCGCAACCCCGAACTATGCATCGCCACGCCGGATCATAGCGTCTCCAGCCAGCCGGGCCGGACCCTGGCCTCCTCTCCCTATGGTGAACGCCTGGGTGGCGGCCTGCGAAAAATGGCCGCGGCAGCGGGGATACCGTACTTTGGCCTGGATCACCCCAACCAGGGCATTGTGCATGTGGTCGGGCCCGAGACAGGCTTCACCCTGCCGGGCTGCCTGCTGGTCTGCGGCGACAGCCACACCTCGACCCACGGCGCCCTGGGCGCCCTGGCCTGGGGCATCGGCTCGTCCGAGGTAGTGCATGTCTTGGCGACCCAGACCGTGCGCCAACGCCGGCCCCAGACCATGCGCATCAGCATCGATGGAGATTTAGGCGAAGGGGTCGAGCCTAAGGACGTAATCCTGCATATTATCGGCCATATGGGGGTCGCCGCAGGAACCGGGCACGCGGTGGAATACGCTGGCTCAACCATCGCCGACATGGGGATCGAAGGGCGCATGACGGTCTGTAATCTGTCCATCGAATTCGGCGCCCGCATGGGTATGATCGCGCCCGACGAAACCACCTTCGCCTATTTGAAAGAACGGCCCTTGGTGCCCCAAAATACCCCCGGGGATGCGGCCTGGGATGAAGCGGTAACCA
>CAUZBE010000171.1:0-6673 GCA_963577885.1 Alphaproteobacteria bacterium | reverse complement strand
CGAACCGTCAACATGGCGTCATTTTTTTCCACGGTGATGCGCAGCCCTTCGCCGTCCCTGACGAAGTGGCCGGTTGCCAGACGGCGCCACCCCAATTGTGGCAAGGTCTCGTTATAAAACCGCCATAGCGCAGCCAGGTCGCTTTCGCCGCTGGCAATGGCCTGGACCAGCCGGCCATCGAGTTTGTCATAGATCAGCGTTTCTTCCGGTATCTCCCGCAGCCCCGGCATCAGGGGCAGATCTTCAACTCCGGCCAGGAAACCGCCATCGGCGCGGCCCGTGATTGGGCCCAGCAATAGCAGCCAGGGGGCCAATAGCCCGGCGATGATGATCCTTTTGCCTATCATGGCGCCAATCTAGCACACTGGCGCCAGGACGGGATACACAGCACGACACTACGTCATCCTCGGGCGTAGCGAAGCGTAGACCCCCAGAGTCTCACGGTGATCCAGAGTCGCAAACGCCAGAGTTTGTTGCGTTGGATTGTCGGGTCAAGCCCGACAATGACGAAAAAAGGGCTGTCTATCGTGTAGTGTGGGGGCGGAAGCTATTGGAAGTAGTCCGGAAGAAACGCTAATCGGTCTGTCGCTGCCCGGCGGGCAGTCTTTTGCTGGCTGATTTTAACTGGCCGCAGGCGGCCATGATGTCCCGGCCCCGGGGTGTGCGGACCGGGGCGGCATAGCCGGCATCATTGAGCACTGCGGCGAAGCGGTGAATGCGGTTGTTCGAACTGCATTGATAGGGCGCGCCTGGCCAGGAATTGAACGGGATCAGGTTGATTTTGGCCGGAATGCCATGCAACAGGCGCACCAGTTCATGGGCATCCTCCAGGCTGTCGTTAACCTCCTGCAACATGACATATTCAAACGTAATGCGCCGGGCATTGTTGGCGGACGGATAGTCGCGGCAGGCCTGAATCAATTCCGCGATGGGATAGCGCCGGTTCAAGGGCACCAGTTGGTCGCGCACCTTGTCATTCACCGCGTGCAGGGACACCGCAAGGTTGACTTTCAATTCGCGCCCGCAGCGCTCTATGGCCGGCACCAGACCGGCGGTGGAAAGTGTAATGCTCCGCCGCGAGAGGGCGATCCCCTCCATATCCATGACGATAGCCAAGGCTTTGGCGACATTATCGTAATTCAAAAGCGGCTCGCCCATGCCCATCATGACGATGGTGGAAATTTTGCGATTGCCCTCGGGGTTTGGCCAATCATCAAAGCAATCCCGTGCCAGCATGAACTGGCCGAGGATCTCGCCGGCAGTCAGATTGCGCACCAGAGGCATGGTCCCGGTATGGCAGAAACGACAATTCAGGGTACAGCCAACCTGGCTGGAGACGCACAGCGCGCCGTGATCCTGCTCTGGAATATAGACCATTTCGATGTTATTGCCGTCCGCCAACCGCAACAGCCATTTGATCGTACCGTCCGTGGATTTCTGGGTCGTGGCGATGCCCGGCCGTGCGACGCTGTGACCTTCATGTAGACGCTGACGTAAATCCTTGCCCAGATCGCTCATCTCATCAAAGTCAGTGGCGCCTCGATTATACATCCAGCGCCAAAGCTGGCCGACCCGCATTTTGCGCTGTCTTTCGGGCACGCCAAGGCCGGCCACGGCGTCCGAGAGTTCCGCCCGGGTCAGGCCGATCAAATTCGCCCGCGCGTTCACGCTGGCAAAATTCGCGGTAGCGGTATCTGTACTGTTGCTCATTTTATCTTGCAGGCTCGGCCAATCGCCTTGTGGGCACGGGTGAAGCCTTTCAAAGAGTAGCTGTCGATGGTTTTGGTTCCGCGTTTGGAAGTGCCGTGAATTACCATCATCTTGCCGGCCCGCATGGCGGCGACCAGCTTCGTCTCGGCTGTGGCGTCATCGATCCAGGCGGTGTCCTCCACCGTGAAGAGTGCAAAGCTTTGGCCATCAACGTCGATCCTGGCGGTGCTGCCGCTTTTGAAGGGATAGCCCACATAGACCCCTACCTCGCCCGTAACACCTCTATAGGGACGGTGTGTAATCAGTAGCCAGATCGGGCCGCGTTTCACCCCGGCCGGCTTGCTGTCGTGGGGTTGTCCGGCCATATAGCAGGTTAGGCCCCTAACTTCCTTGAGCGAAAACGCGCCCCAGGCGCCGGGATTATTTAGCAGCGATTTTGGCGGTTTTAGCTTTGTCGTCTGCGCCGCGGCCGCGCTGGCGAACAGAACCAAAATGGCGGCTAGGATGATCATGGTTATTCTCATGGCGACAACATAAGGTTCGATCGCGGTATTATCCAGGCCAAGCGCAACTTATTGTTTTTCGCCGCGAAATTTCTGGGCGCCCTGCACATGGGGGCTGGGTGGTTCGCCGGCGTTGCGGCTGAACGTGGCCCGCTGGCCGAAGCGCCCCAGGCTGACCGCGCGGTCATACATGACGATGGCGCCCGCCGTGGCCACATTGATGCAAAAGGCCGTCGGAATCTTGATCAGGTACTCGCAGCGCGAAACCATTTCAGGCGACAGGCTGCCCCGTTCGGGCCCTAAAACATAAGCCGCCTGAATTGGGTGCTTGAAGGTCGGCAAATCGACCGCGCCGTCGATTAATTCGATACCCACCAGCTGGCAGCGTTCTGGCAATAGCATGCCGGCCACGTCGTCAAATTCGTAAAATGGCAGCTGATGTGTGGCGTGCGAGGTGTCGGATTGCGCCTGGCGCTGGTCATAGGTACCGGCGACGGTGAATAGAAACCCGGCGCCAAAGGCCTGAGCCGAACGAAACAGATTGCCGGCGTTCATGGGTTTGCTCAACCGCTCGACGCCGATGCCGAAATAACCGCGCATAATGCCCTTTCCGATTGCCCGCCCGTTAGAATAACGCCTATAGGCGACAAAGGCCCACGCTTTGTGTTAATGCCCGGTTTGGAATATCGATGCGTGAACTTATGGGGAAGACACTGATGAAAGCGATGTTGTGCAAGAAATACGGCCCGCCTGAAAGTTTGGTGCTGGAAGAGCATGAATTGCCCGCGCCGGGCGAAGGTGAAATCCGCATTCGGGTGCGTTCCGCCGGGGTCAATTTTCCCGATATTCTGATCACCGAGGGTAAATATCAGTTCAAGCCGGATTTTCCGTTTTCCCCCGGCTCCGAATGCGCCGGCGATGTGCTCGCGGTCGGTCCCGGCGTCACCGATTTTAAGCCCGGGGACCGGGTCATCGCGTTGACCGGCCATGGCGCTTTTGCCGAAGAGGTCAATGCCCGGACCGTCAAATGCCTCCACCTGCCGGACGATATCAGCTACGAATTGGGCTCTGCCTTTGTTCTGACCTATGGCACCTCAGCATACGCTTTGATGCAGATGGGTAAATTGCAAAAGGATGAATGGCTGCTTGTACACGGCGCCTCAGGTGGGGTTGGCCTCTCCGCGGTGGAAATCGGCAAGGCCATGGGGGCCAAGGTTATCGGCACGGGCGGTACCGACGAAAAACTGAAAGTGGTCACGGAACACGGCGCCGATCATGTCATCAACTACACCGCTGGCCCGTTCAAGGACCGGGTGAAGGAGATCTGCGGCAGCGCTGGCGCCGATGTGATCTACGACCCGGTCGGCGGCGATGTCTTTGATGAATCCCTGCGCTGCATCAACTGGGATGGCCGGCTTCTGGTGATAGGCTTTACCTCTGGCCGAATTCCGGCGGCGCCGGCCAATCTGGCGTTGTTGAAGAACTGCGCTATCGTGGGGGTATTCTGGGGCGCCTGGACGGAGCGCTACCCAGACAGGCACCGCGCGAATATGAAAATCATGTTTCAATGGCTGCGCGAAGGCAAGTTGCGGCCCAACATCTCGCACCGCTTTCCCCTGGTGGAGGTGCCGGCGGCCCTCAACGTCCTGGTCGAGCGCAAGGTCGTGGGCAAGGCCGTGGTGTTTATGGACTAGCCGTAAATCAGCCATTTGGATCGGAACCAGGTGTTGCCATGACCAACGATGGCGCTGTCCGCGCCCAGTACGAGGCCTATCCCTATCCGGTGCGAGATCCCGCCGACGAGGCGCGGCGTCTGATTACTGGCTCGCCCAGCCATATTTTGGAGATAGAGCATTTTGTTTTTGCCGGCTGCCAGGCTGGCGGCCTGCGGGCGTTGGTCGCGGGGGGCGGTACCGGTGACGGCGCCATCATGCTGGCGCAGCAACTATTCGATCGCGGCACGGGCACGGTCACCTATCTGGACATGTCGGCGGCGTCCCTGGCTGTGGCCGAGGCGCGGGCCGAGGCGCGGGGCCTGGACAATATCTCGTTCCATAACGGATCGTTGCTGGATCTGCCTAACTTGGGTTGGGACCCGTTCGACTACATCGATTGCTGCGGCGTGCTACATCATCTTGCCGCGCCCGAAGCCGGCTTGCAGACCTTGGTATCCGTGCTGGCCGACCACGGCGGCATGGGCTTGATGTTGTACGGTGAATTGGGCAGGATCGGGGTCTACCCGGCGCAGCGCGCCATAGCCCGTCTGGCCGGCGATGTCCCTGCCGGCGAACGCCTGGCGCTGGCGCGGCGTTTGGTCGAGGCTCTCCCCGAGGGCAATTGGTTGCAGCGCAATGACCATCTGTCGGACCATCTGGCGGGCGATGACGCGGGCTTTTACGATTTATTGCTGCACAGCCGCGACCGCGCTTATTTGGTGGGCGAGGTCGTTGATTTGCTCGCCGCCGCCGATTTGCGCGTCACTGGCTTTCTGCCGGCGGGTGCCTATGATCCCGGTCATTATCTGGATGACCTGGCCTTGCGGGACCGGGCCGCGCGCCTGTCGCAACAGGATCGTTGGGCGCTGGCCGAGGACTTGTCTGGCGCCTTGAAAACCCATGTCTTTTATGCCGTGCGGCGGGGTGACGAACACCGTGGCGCGGCGCAAGGTTTTGCGCCGGCCATGGTCCCCGTACTGCTCGAGATGGCGCCGGATCGACTGGCCGCGAGCCTGGCCCAGGCGCCCCGCTTGACCGCCGTATTGGGCGGGGTTGAACGGCGATTCGTCTTGCCTGACGGGGCCGCCGCCATGGTGGCCTTGATTGATGGTCGGCGCAGCTTGCGGCAAATTCATGGCCGTTTGCGGGCCGCTGGCGCAAAGCTGAACTGGACCGGTTTCCAAAAAGAATTTTCCGCGCTTTACGATGTTCTCCACCCCCTCAACATGCTGTTGTTCGCCGGCGCTGTGTTAGATTAGCGGTCAGATGCATACGGATGGTCTCTTTGAAATTGCCCTGTTGGCAGCGGGCGCCCTAAT
The DNA here is from genome assembly GCA_963577885.1 of Alphaproteobacteria bacterium. Lineage (GTDB taxonomy): Bacteria > Pseudomonadota > Alphaproteobacteria. Next base: position 1,426 of record CAUZBE010000171.1, on the reverse strand, counting down.
CCTGGGCCTGGTTCTGCAGCGGCTGCGGCAACCGGCGATCGTCGGTTACATTGTTGCCGGCGTCATCCTCGGCCCATCCGGGTTTGATCTGTTTCCCAATCGGGCGCCGATTGAAACTCTGGCTGAACTGGGCGTGTTGTTGTTGCTGTTTGTGATTGGCATGGAATTATCTCTGCGCGCCTTCCGCCGGGTCTTGCGTTTGGCGCTGTTGGGGGCAGGGGCGCAAATTGCCTTGTCCATTGGCGCCATGCTGGTGCTGGCGTCGGTCTTTGAATACAGCGTTGAAACCGCCATCGTGATGGGTTTTGTCGTGGCCCTGTCCAGTACCGCCGTGGCGATCAAACTGCTAGAAGATATCGGGGAGTTGCGCACCGCCGTTGGTCGTACGGCGATCGGGGTGCTGATCGCGCAGGATCTGGCAATTGTCCCTATGTTGCTGATAGTCGACGGTTTGGCGGGCGGTGCTGGCATTGCCCTGCTCGGTTATCTGAAACTGGCGCTGGCGGTGGGTCTCCTCGCGGCCATGATTATCATCCTGACCCGGCGGTCTCGGGTTGGCCTGCCGTTTGCTCAGGCCCTGCATGGCAATGTGGAATTGGCGGCAATCACCGCCCTGGCCTATTGTTTCGGCGCGGCGCTGGTTTCCGCGCTAATGGGGCTGTCACCGGCCTATGGCGCCTTCCTGGCGGGTCTGTGGATTGGCAACTCTACCGCCCGGGTGCCCCTGTTGGCGGCGGCCCGGCCTATTCAGAGCGTCTTATTGATGGTCTTTTTCGTTTCCATCGGCCTGTTGCTGGATCTTGGCTTTATCTGGGAGCATCTGGCGGAAGTGATGAGCATTCTACTTCTTGTCACGGTGCTGAAAACCATGATGAACGTGGCGGTGTTGCGGTTGCTGCGGGAGCCTTGGCCCAGGGCCTGGATAGTCGGCGTCTCCATAGGTCAGATCGGCGAATTCTCGTTTGTCCTGGTGGCGGCGGCGGTCGGGGCCGGCCTGATTTTGGACACGGGTGGCCGCATCGCGGTCTCGGTAATCGCCCTAAGCCTGATGCTGTCTCCCCTCTGGTTGATCCTGAACCGTCGCCTGGAACGCCTAGTCGGCAGCAACGTTCAAACTCTGCGGGAATATTTACAATATTTGTTTGGGCCGGAGGCCAGGGCGGTCGCGACCATGGGTCAGTATTCCGTGGGCTTTTCCATGCGTCTGGGCGAGAAGGGTTACCGCGCCGCCAAGGACATGATAGCTGGTAAGGCCGCCGCCGCAGCCGGCATCGACGCCGAAACGAATGCAGACGGTGACGGCGATGCCCACTTTGGAGATGACGGCCCGGCTGACGCCCCCAGTTTCCCCGATGGCAAATCCTAGATTTAAAGCGGACTATGACCACGAGGCGGCGGCGGCGGCTCGCGGCCTGGCTCCGGTTTG
>CAUZBE010000170.1:0-6689 GCA_963577885.1 Alphaproteobacteria bacterium | reverse complement strand
AAGAGTTTCATTTTGTCCTCCCAATTCGAATTAATGCGTTCGTTTCATTGGACGTTAACCACATTAACGATTACATCATAAGTAGTTACCAAATAATTCCGATCTGGACTTGGACATTATCTATTTTGTGTCGCCGCCAATGCCGGGGTCCACTGGCCTGAATATTTATTTCTCTGACGCACCCTTTGCAGCTTGTGCGACCCGGATGTCCGCTAGGCCGCGCAGCTGGCGGCCATGGCTGTCGAAGTTTTCAGCGCTCAACCAGGCCTCGAAAGTGGTTTTCACCTGTGGCCAGTCCTGGTCGATCATGGCGTACCAGGCGGTATCGCGGTTGCGGCCCTTGTAGAGCATATGCTGGCGAAAGATCCCCTCATAGCTGAAGCCAAGGCGCAATGCTGCGCGGCGCGAGGCGGCATTGAGGCTGTCACATTTCCATTCATAGCGGCGGTAGCCCAGGTCTTCGAAGACATGGCGGGCCATCAGATACATGGCCTCGGTCGCCGCACGGCTTTGCTTCAGCGATGGCGCATACCATATCGATCCGACCTCGCAACTGTTCCATTGGGGAAAAAATCGTAGGTAGCTGGCCATGCCGCGCGCCGTACCGCTGGCCCTGTCGATGATAGCGAAGACCAAGGGATCGTCCTGCCCGTCCTGCGGCGCGAGCCAGGCCTGGAAGTCCTCGAAATTATCGAACGGGCCAAAGCTCATATAGGTCCAGATATCGCCCGATGGGTCGCCATCGGGGCTACAAACGGCAGCATATAAGTCGCTGCCATGGCGGGCTGAGTCGATCGGTTCGATCGCGACGGAGGTTCCGGTGAGCGTCACATGGGCTGGCCGTCGGCCATCGGGCAGGACGGCCAAAGCTTCACCGATCGGCAATTGCGGGTGTTCCGAGGTCACGGTCTACTCATGCGCTGCCGCCACCCTGCCGGCGGAGCAGGCCGACGACATTGAATCTGGCATCGTCGGTCGGCTGGACGATCGCCGCCAAAAGCTGTTCCGTCGCTTCATACGGCATGGCCAAATCCCCATTTTAAATCCCGGCAAGATCTTTCGGATCATAGTATGACCGTAGACGAAGTTCTGGGCAATGCATCGTGGCCCGGCGGCCAAGGCTCGCCAACAGGCGGCCGTTTTGGCCCAGGTTGGAGCCAAATTTACCCATCTAGAATTGTCAGCGCAGGGCATTCAAGGCAATACACGCGTGCCCATGTTGGATAATAACAGCGATCAGAATGCCACCTTGATGTCTGGGGGCTTTATCAGCGCGGCATGTGGCACTTCTATAAATTCACCAAAGATAAATTCACTGAGGCGCGCCGCTTGTTACTGCTCGCGTGTTAGAGGGCGCCCGAATTTTAAAGTGCTTACGCAGGGCTTGTCATCATTGCCAGCGGCGGGCCCAATTTTTCTTGCGGAAGACAAGGCCGCAACGCTGGAATAAGGTTTGCGTGACGCCGAGGCAGCAGTGTCGTTGGATGACCGGGATGGCGATGTCCATTATGCTCTCGGCGTAATTTGCCTATCGTTAGGCGACCAGGACTGCACCATTTCGGCCCTAGAAAAAGCCGTTGACCTAAAACCAAGTTCGGCGACGTCCAGCTTTGGACTTGGCTTGGCTCTATACTGGTTCGTTCGGGTGGAAGAGGCCCTGCATTTATTTTTCCCCGCAATTCGACTCTGTCCTCACGACCCACGGTTATGGTTATGCCTTCAGATGCGAGGTTATGCATCATTTGATGCTGGACGAATTCACTCTGGCCATTATCGATATGAAAGCTGCAATGCTATCGAAAAGCAATTTTTTTGAGCCTCACATAGGATTGGCGACTGCTTACAGCATGTCAAAAAATTATGTTGACGTCCGCGCCGCCTATCAGTGCGTAGATAAGTTCTACCCGGAATTTTCGGCAGCCATCTTGACGTCGGTGTCTGGCACTCTGCATCCTCGATACGTGGAGAAATGGCTGGATGGCCTGCGCAAAGCCAGAATGCAGGAGGAATGATCGTCGTAGATTTAATCGAGCACGAAATTCCTCAGCCAGAGGCGCGGACGGCGCGGGCGACTTCGCTCCATTTGCTGAAATTGTTGGGGTTTTGGCGGATGGATTCCTCGGCCCAGTACATCACCACCCGGGCCGCGATGCCCTGGTAGCGGGTGATCAGTTTGTCGGCTAGGTCATCCCAGGCGCAGACCAAGCCAAAGTGATCTAGCATCTCGTCCGTGATCAGGGCGACCAGGGCGTCGGTGTCGCCGCTTTTCAGATGCACACGTAGTTTGCCGCGCATGCCGTCATAGCCCAGGTCATCGAACTGGAAAGCATAGTTAGGCGTCGCCCCGTAAAAGCCGATCTGAGTCTTGGCGCGCAGCACGCCGGCCGCTTGTTCCTCTACACTGTCACCGGGGATGGCAAAGACGGGAATTGTCAGGTCGACGGCGGCGGGGTTGCGTCCCGTTCTCGCCGCGCCAATTGCCAGATCCGGCAACAGGCGGTTTTGGATATAAGGCATGGAATGCATGGGGTGAACATGCACACCATCGGCCAGTTCGCCGGCCACCCGGGTCATGTAGGGGCCGACGGCGGAGATATCGATTTTGATATCTTCATAATCATGGCGCGCCGGGGTCCATTGTTCGGGCAGCAGGCTCAATTGGTAATAGGGGCCGTCATGTTGCAGTGGGTGATCCCGGGGCCCCTCTTGGCGGAAAGCGCGCAGGCAGGCTCTGACCGCGCCCAGGTAGTCCTTCATCTGGGGCGCGGGCTTGTCGAACAGGGCGGCATAGCGCCGGGTGACATGGGCCTTGACCTGGCTGCCCAGGCCGAGGCGGAAGCGCCCTTGGGTATTGCGCGCCAATTCCCAGGCGATCTGAGCCGACATCATGGGGCTGCGGGGAAAAGCCACGGCGATGCCGGTGGAGAAAGCCAGCCTCGGTGCCGCCATGGCCGCTGCGGCGATGGTCATCCACGGCACCTGGCTACTTTCTGTCATCATCATGCCGGAAAACCCGGCGCCTTCTAGGCGCCGCGCCAGATTGGCGGCCTCGGCCCAGGTCGATGCCCTGGCCATAAGATCGAATTCCATGAACTAGTCCTCCCAGTTGCTTCATTTTTTTATGAAATAGCACGGATCGTTCGCCCGCGCTGTTGGCTTTGCTATAGTCTGGCAAAATCAGGCAGGTGAAAGGCAGGGTCATGGTAGATGAACTCATTCGATTGACGGCCTGCGAGGCGGTTGTGGCTTTGCGGGCTGGCGACATTTCGCCATTGGAGTTGATCGATGCGGCAGCGGCGCGGATTGCAGAGGTGGAACCCCAGATCAACGCCCTGCCAACCCTGTGCCTGGACCGGGCTAGGGCGCACGCCAGGCGTCTGATGGCAGGGGAGGGATGTGCGGCAAAGGATGCGCCGGGCTGGCTGGCGGGCCTACCCGTGGCGATTAAGGATCTGGCCGATGTGGCCGGCGTGCGCACCACCTATGGCTCGCCGATCTTCGCCGACCATGTGCCCGCGACCTCCCATCCCCTGGTGCAGCGGATAGAGCGCATGGGGGGTATCGTCTTGGCTAAGTCGAACACGCCGGAATTTGGCGCCGGTGGTTCCACCTTCAACGAGGTGTTTGGCAAGACCCGTAACCCCTGGAACACATCGCTGACGCCCGCAGGCTCCACGGGCGGCGGGGCGGCGGCTCTGGCGGCGGGCGAAGTCTGGCTGGCGCACGGTAGCGATCATGGTGGCAGCCTGCGGCGCCCGGCGACCTACTGTTCCCTGGTGGGGCTTCGTCCCTCGCCGGGACGGGTGACTAGGGGCACGGTCGACGCGTTGTTTTCGCCCCTTTCGGTCCAGGGGCCCATGGCGCGCAATGTTGCGGACCTGGCCTTATTCCTGGATGCCATGGCGGGGTATTGCCCGCTAGACCCCATGACATTTGATGCACCGGCTGTTTCATTTAGCCAGGCGGTGGCGGCCGCAGCGCCACCGCGCCGGGTGGCCTACGCCGCGACAATTGGCGGCTCTCCTGTTGACCGGGAGACCAGAGACATCTGCCGTCAGGGCATGAATCATTTCGAGGGCATGGGCGCGGAGGTAGCGGAAATTAATATTGATATCGAGGATCTGGAAGATACCTTTCTGGCCCTGCGGTCCCAGCAATTCGTCATCGACCGGGCGGTGCAACTGCAAAGCCACCGGGACGAGATCAAGGCGGATATCATTTGGAATACGGAACTGGGCCTGGGCCAGTCGACCGCCGGTCTGGCAGGGGCCGAACGGGGCCGTGCCGCGCTATATGCGCGTTTTGCCGAACTGTTCGAGCACTACGATCTGATCGTGACACCGGGGGCCAATACCCCGGCCTTCGATGTGGACTTACGCCATCCCGTCGCCATCGACGGCGTTAAGTTGGAGCATTACATGGCGGCCTCGACCTTGACGGCGGCGGTAACCCTGAGCGCCTCGCCCGCTTTGTCGGTGCCCTGTGGGTTCGATCATTATGGCCGCCCGGTAGGTCTGCAACTGGTCGGCCGCCCGCGCGGTGAGGCTGGCCTGTTGGCCGCTGGTGCCTTGTACGAGGCAGAGACCGGCTTGGCCCGACAATTGCCAATCGATCCCCGCCCCGGAACCGTCCCGCCCGTCTTCGGTCTTTAATATTTCGCGTAAATTAGTGTGTGGTGGAAATTCAGGCGATGCGGACTGGCAGACTTTTGATCCCGTGGATGAAGTTGGAATAGACCCGTTCCGGCGGGCCCATGATTTAGAACTGCAGATTACGCTTTAAGATTTCTTTCCAAAGGATTTGCAGTTGCTGTTCCGCTAGGCGGTCCCAGACGCAGCGGTGTATGCCCGCGCCAAAGGCAAGATGGCGCTGTGGCTTCGCCCGCTAGATATTGAATTGGTCTGGCGCGTCGATGGCCTTTTCATCCCAATTAACTGAGACATGCCACATCACCACGTGGTCGCCCTTGGCGATGGTCTTGCCGCCAATATTCATCTCTTTCAGCGTGGTGCGGCGCATGTGGATGATGGAGGACTGATAGCGGATAATTTCCAGCACCATGGATTTGATCAGGCCATGACCGGCCCGAAGGGTGGCGAATTGCTCGGGATTATTGCACAGCGCCAGGAAGGCCGCCGGTCATGGTATTGCGCGTCGTGTCGCTGCCGCCAACGATCAGCAGGACGAAGTTAGAGATGAGATCACCGGTGTTTAGATTTTTCGTAACCTCGTCATGCGCCATCATGGAAACGAGATGGAAAACGGGTTCGTCTTTGCTCCGTTCCTCCCGCAAGGTGGCGAAATAGAGTGCCAATTACCGCTGTACATCCAGGCGCTCTTTATCCGAAGTAACCAAAGCGCCTGGCGCATTGATGTCGGCGATGGAGACATCCGATCAATAGGTCAGAAAGTGTCTATCTTTCCAGGGGAAATCGAACAGGGTCGCCTACATCATAGTAGTCAGTTCAACGGAAACCTTTTCTACCCAGTCGAAGGTTTCGTTGCGGGGCAGGGAATCCAGAACCTCTGCCGCGCGTTGGCGGATCGTCGCCTCCAGATTATGTATATTATAGGGCGCGACAATGGGGGCGATGGCCTTTCCATGCTCTGTATGGGTCGGTTGATCCATGCCAATGAAACTGGCCATCCCCTTGCCGGTCGGGCTGTCGCGAATACTAATGCCGCCAGGCTTCGTGGCCGAGGAATAGGGCGCGTGATCCAGCTCCACCTATCATGATGTCGTCATCTCTAGTGATCGACCAATAGGGGCCATAGGGGCTATCGGTGCAGTAATGCACCGGCCTTTCCCGCCGCCGGCGCTGGAAATAGGCATGCCAGTTATCATTTTGGTAGAGGGTGGGATCGCTGACATCGCCTTTTTTTTAACGGCAAACTGTCGATTTCATCTTCAGATAATGGTTGGACCTGGGTCATCGAACCCGTCTTTCACCTATTGGGAACTATGTCCCGACTGCACCTGAAATTGAAGGCGATTCCTACTGAATTGGGGATGGCGCCGCGCCCTATTCGTGAAGCTGCACAGGGTCGGTGAAGGTGAACAGTTCCGCGTCTAATTTCCGGTTCGCACGGATATCGGTCAGGGACAAGGCGGTGATGCCGCCCTGGGCATCCTTGATCCGCCATTGCCGCAGCAATAGGGGTGGTTCGGTGAAGGTAATGCCCATCCAACCTTCATCGGGTAGCCCTGGGTTGATCACTTTCAGGCGCAGGATACCGGCACTTTCCTCTACCTCCACGACCTCAACCTTTTCCCGTAGATTGACGGGATCGTCGACGAGCACGCCCAATGGCGTCTCGTACAGAGGGAAGCGGTTGACCTGATCCAATTCCTTGTCGTGCAGGATCAACCAGACGCCATCGGCTACCAGCAACAGGGGTGAGGGCGCGTCATATTCAAAGCGCAGGCGCCCGGGCCGGCGCATATAAAGCTGTCCGTGCGCCACGTTGCCAGCAGAATCAACCTGCAAAAACCGGGCCGATAGGGTTTCTATGCTATTCAAATAGGCCTCGACCCGGTCGACCGGCGCCTTCGATACTTCGCCCTTAGCCGTGCATGCCGCGCCCAGAACCGGCGCAATGGCGGCCAGGGACAACACGCCGGTCAAAAAATAACGGCGGTGCATAGAACAAGTCAGGATTGGCAAACTAATTATCCTCGTCCGGATCCC
>CAUZBE010000169.1:0-6707 GCA_963577885.1 Alphaproteobacteria bacterium | reverse complement strand
GATCAAACTAGGGCAGCCGTTGGGCTGCCCTAGTTATTTGTGCGCCGCCAGAGCATTAGAATTAGGAACTTTTTCCAATCAACTCGAATCGCTTCGAAATTCTCAATAATTTGGAATTGCTCTAGGGTGCTGGTATTTGTGCATTTTCTAATCGTGTTGTTTGGCCCAAAGGAGGGTGCCCCAGGGTGAAAAAGATATTGGTATCCGTGCGTTTCTTGGTCCTGTTACCAGTGATGGCGGTGGCAGCGGCGGTAACAGGACCAGATGCGGTGGCGAAAGCGGTGGTGCCCGCATCCCAGGCACAGATACAGCTCTCGTTTGCGCCGCTGGTCAAACAGGCGGCACCCGCCGTGGTCAATATCTATACCCGGAAGGTGGTCGAACAAGTGGCTCGTTCGCCGTTGTTTAAAGACCCCTTTTTTCGGCGCTTTTTCGGCAAACGGTTTGGCGAACGCTTTGCACCCGGCAACGGCCAACCGCAACGGCGGCAACAGAATTCCCTGGGCTCCGGCGTACTAGTGACTGCGGATGGCATGATCGTTACCAATCATCATGTGATCGCCGGCGCGGACGAAATCATCGTGGCGCTATCCGACCGCCGCGTGTTCGAAGCCAGCCTGGTGTTGGATGACGAGCGTACGGACCTGGCGGTCTTGAAGATCAATACCGAGTCGGAAAAGCTGCCCTATCTGGAGCTGCGGGATTCCGACAGTCTGGAGGTGGGTGATCTGGTGCTGGCCATCGGCAATCCATTTAACGTTGGCCAGACCGTCACCTCCGGCATTGTCTCGGCCCTGGCGCGCACCGGCATCGGCGTCTCAGATTTTCAGTTCTTCATCCAGACGGATGCTGCCATCAATCCCGGTAATTCAGGCGGCGCATTGATCACCATGGATGGCCGCCTAGTGGGCGTCAATACGGCCATTTACTCCAAAACTGGCGGCTCCCATGGTATCGGCTTTGCCGTGCCGTCGGCCATGGTGCGCGCGGTTCTCGCCAACGCCAAGGCTGGCCGGCGCCATGTTAAACGGCCCTGGTTGGGGGCGGCGACCCAGGCCCTAACCGCTGATATCGCGGCCTCTCTCGGCATGAAGCTGCCCCTCGGCGTCATGGTGCGGGCGTTGCACCGCGATGGTCCGGCAGACCGGGCCGGCATGGCGGTAGGTGATGTGATCCTCAGCATTGATGGCCATGACGTGGCCTCCCCCAAGGCGCTGGACTTTCGACTGGGCACACGCATGATTGGCAAGGCTGCGCGCCTTGATGTATGGCGGAATGACGACACCCAAAGCTTAACCCTGAAACTTGTCCCGGCGCCAGAGGTGCCACCCCGTAACGTCAGTAAATTGCGTGGCCGTCAGCCCTTGGCGGGGGCCACGGTGGCAAATTTATCGCCGGCCCTGGCCGAGGAATTAAGCCTGGATACCCTCGAAAGCGGCGTTATCATTGTGAAACTCGACCCGCGCAGCCCGGCCCGGCGATTTCGCTTCCGTGAGGGCGACCGGGTATTGCGGGTGAACGAGGTTCGTATTGGCCTGGTCGCGGATCTGGCCGCGGCCTTGAAAATACCGGCGGAAGAATGGCACATCACCATGCAGCGGGGGGGCAAGGTACATACGCTCCGAATCGGGCAATGAGCAATCTATTCGAAGCGGCGGGCATGGATCGGGGACCTTTGCGGCCCCTAGCGGAACGTCTCCGGCCCGGTAGTCTGGAACAGGTCATTGGCCAGGATCATTTGCTGGCCGGCGATGGAGCAATCCGACGCATGCTGGATGGCGGGCGCCTGGCCTCTCTGGTGCTATGGGGCCCGCCAGGCAGCGGTAAAACCACGATCGCGCGGTTGTTGGCGGCCCACGTTGGCCTGCATTTCGAACAGCTCTCTGCGGTGTTTTCCGGCGTTGCGGATCTGCGCAAAGCCTTTGCGGCGGCGGGCGAGAGGCGCATGAGCGGTCAGGGCACCTTATTGTTCGTGGATGAAATCCATCGTTTCAACCGCTCGCAGCAGGACGGTTTTCTGACCTATGTAGAGGACGGGACCATAGTCTTGATTGGGGCGACCACGGAAAATCCCTCGTTCGAGCTGAACGCGGCCCTGTTATCGCGCTGTCAGGTGCTGGTCCTGAACCGTCTGGATGATGAAGCATTGGAGGAACTTTTGGGCCGGGCCGAGGCAGCCAGCGGCAAGACCCTGCCCCTGGTGCCCCAGGCGCGGCTGACCCTGCGTGCCATGGCGGATGGCGATGGCCGTTTCGCCCTGAATTTGGCCGAGGAGCTTTTGGCCCTGACGGCAGCGGAGCCCCTGACCGTGGCCCAATTAAGCCTGACCCTGCAGCGCCGGGCACCAGTCTACGACAAGGCCCAGGAAGGCCATTACAACCTGATCAGCGCCTTACATAAATCCTTGCGCGGCTCGGACGTGGATGCCTCGCTTTATTGGCTGGCCCGGATGCTGACGGCAGGCGAACAACCCCTTTATATTACCCGCCGCCTGGTTCGTTTCGCGGTGGAAGACATTGGCCTGGCCGACCCCCAGGCGCTGGTGCAGGCCAACGCGGCCAAGGATGCCTATGACTTCCTGGGCAGTCCGGAAGGGGAATTAGCCATCGCCCAGGCGGTGATCTATCTGGCCACGGCACCCAAATCCAATGCCGCCTACCAGGCTATGAACCAGGCCAACCGGGCCGCCAGGGATACCGGATCCCTGATGCCGCCAAAACACATCTTGAACGCGTCTACCTCGCTGATGAAAGACCTTGGCTATGGCGCCGGATATGTCTATGACCACGGCACCGTGGACGGCTTCTCGGGGCAGGATTATTTTCCCGAACAGATGCCCCGGCAAAGTTTTTACCGGCCCGCGGAACGTGGCTTTGAGCGCGATGTGGGCAAACGCATGGCATATTGGGATAAGCTGCGCGGCCTCGCACAACCAGGGCCAGGTCCCGGACCAGGGCCGGAAGAGGAGCCGGGGACGTGAATATGTTCTTCGCGGTAGCCTGTGGCGGTGCCTTGGGCGCCATGGGCCGTCATTTTGTCTCGGGCCAGGTCATGCGCTGGGCGGGCAGTGGATTTCCCTGGGGCACCCTGACGGTGAATATACTGGGCTCATTCGTATTGGGTGCGCTGGTGGAATATTTGGCGCTCAGATGGTCCACCACGCAGGAAATTCGGGGTTTTCTGGTGGTCGGCGTGTTGGGCGGCTTTACAACATTTTCGGCCTTTTCCCTGGATGCAGTGCTGTTGCTGGAACGCGGCAGTCTGGGCCCCGCTTTCGCCTATATCGCCGGCAATGTCGCGTTGTCAATCTGTGGCCTGTTTGGCGGTTTAATGCTGTTTCGCCAGGTTCTGACATGAGCACTGTACAGTTGGTGGCAGTGGACGAAAACGAGGGTGAAGTGCGTTTGGACCGTTGGTTCCGGCGCCGCTTTCCGGAGCTTAGCCATGGTCGGTTGGAAAAGATGCTACGCACGGGCCAGGTACGGGTCGATGGCTCCAAGGTTAAGGCCGGCCATCGTCTACAGCCAGGCCAGATGGTGCGGGTGCCCCCCCTGGATACGCCGCCGCCGCTGCGGGGGCGGGCGCTGAAGCGGCGCGAGGACAAGGTTTCCGAACAGGACGCCAAGGAACTGCGCCAACGCCTTCTGCACCGGGACGCATCTGTGCTGGTGATCGATAAACCGACCGGCCTGGCGGTGCAGGGGGGCAGCGGCACAAAGCGCCATATCGATGGTATGTTGGGGGCGTTGCAGTTTGATGCCCTGGAACGGCCCCGTCTGGTGCATCGCCTGGACCGGGATACCACCGGTGTCCTGGTCCTGGCCCGTCATGCCGTCGCGGCGGCAGCCCTAGCTGGGGCCTTTCGGGACCGCAGCACCGAAAAACTTTATTGGGCTGTTGTCGCCGGCGTGCCGCGGGAAAGCCGCGGCCAGATCGATTTGCCGCTGGCTAAAACCCCCGGCCCGGACGGCGAGCGGGTAAGGGTCGACCGCAAGGCTGGCAAGCAGGCGATTACCGATTTTGCGGTCATCGAAAAGATCGGGAGGCAGGCCGCCTGGTTGGCCCTGTGGCCGCGCACCGGCCGGACCCACCAATTGCGGGCCCATTGCGCCGCCATCGGCACGCCTATCCTGGGCGATGGCAAATATGGCGGGATTGATGCCACAATACCGGGCATGGACCTGGGCGCGGGATTGCATTTGCACGCCCGCGCCATCGCCCTGCCCCATCCCGATGGCGGTACCTTATCCGTGGAGGCGCCAATCCCACCGCATTTTTGCACCACCATGCGGGCCCTGGGCTTCAATTCAGAGGCCGCGGGGGAGCGCATGGCGGAATTGCTGGCCGAAGAAGAATGGTGAAACCGGGGCCCGCCCCTATAGTTATCAGCCTCTGAAAAAAAATATAAAGGAATAGGTATCATATGCCCCATATTCAGGCCGAAGGCGCCAAGCTGTATTACGAGGAAGCCGGCAGCGGCGCGCCCATCGTTTTTGTGCACGAATTCGCCGATGACTTCCGTGGATGGGAGCCGCAGATACGATTTTTCTCCCGGCGCTACCGCTGCATCACCTACAATGCCCGCGGTTATCCGCCCTCGGACGTGCCCAGCGATCCCGCCCTTTATTCCCAGGATTTGGCGGCCGATGACATCGCCGCCATCCTGCGCGGCTTGAACATTGAAAAAACCCATATTATAGGATGCAGCATGGGCGCCTTCGCCAGCCTGCATTTTGGCCTGCGCTATGCCGAGATGGCGCGCAGCCTGGTGGTAGTGGGTTGCGGTTATGGCGCCAAGAAGGACACCCGTGGCGATTTTACCAGCGATGCGGAACAATTCGCCGCCTCTTTTCTGGAAAAGGGCATGGCCGAGGTCGCGGCGGCCTATTCCCTGGGCCCAACGCGGGTACAATTCCAGAATAAGGATCCCCGTGGTTTCGCCGAGTTTCAGGAACGGTTTTTCAATCATTCGGCGCAGGGTTCTGGCCTAACCATGGGCAATGTGCAGGCCAAGCGGCCGTCGCTGTATGATCTGGAAGACGGCCTGGGGCAGTTGGCGGTGCCAACTCTGTTGGTCACCGGGGACGAGGACGAGCCCTGCCTGGATGCCAATCTATACCTCAAGCGAACCATACCGTCGTCGGGACTATTAATGCTGCCCCGTACCGGCCATGCCGCCAATTTGGAAGAGCCGGCGGTCTTTAACCAGGCCGTGGCGGAATTTTTGGCCATGGTGGAAGAGGACCGCTGGAAATTGCGCGATCCGCGCTCGGTTTCCGACTCCGCTCTGGTCGCCGGGCCGGACAAGTCATAAGGCAGCTGGGGGTTTGCGTCTGATCTTTTTCGATTACGATGGCTCCCTGGTGGATAGCCATCATGCCATCGTGGCCACCATGACGGCGGCCTTCAAGGAGCGGGACCAGCCGCCGCCGGCCAAGGCAGGGAAAGGCGCGGCCAGTATTCTGGAGCGGGTCAGCGAAGGCGCTAATATATTGTTGCAATTTCCGGGTAAGATTTTGGGTCTGGAATGAAGCGGTTTTACAAACAAGTCGCGGTGGTGGCGCGGGGGGAGGGGCTGTGCATAGAATTGGACGGCCGGCTGGTTCGGACGCCAAAAAAGGCCCCCTTTGCCGTGGCGGGCGAGGCCCTAGCCGAAGCCATTGCCGAAGAATGGCGCCGACAGGGCGAGCATATAAAACCGGACTCCATGCCTCTTCTGCGCTTGGCCAATACCGCCCTTGACGTGGTTGGCGCGCAACGGAGCGCCGTGGTCGCCAATTTAGCCGGCTTTGGCGGTGCAGATCTGTTGTGTTATTGGGCCGGTGAGCCGGAAGATCTAGTGGCGCGCCAGGAGAAAATCTGGTCGCCCTGGCTGACCTGGGCCGCTAAACAGCACGGCGCTGCCCTGGCCACCACAATTGGTATCCGCCACATTGCCCAGGATGAAGCCGCCCTGGCAGCCCTGCACCGGGCCGTGGATAGCCATGACAGCATGGAACTGGCCGGGTTGAACGATCTAGTCACCATATCCGGTTCTCTGATACTGGCGCTGGCGCTCAGCGCCGGCGTCCTGGATACCGCCGCGGCGTGGACCGCGGCTCACCTGGACCACGAATATCAAGCTGAACACTGGGGACAGGATGGCGAGGCGGAGGCCGATGCCGTCCGCCTGCGCGGCGAATTTGGACAGGCCGCGCGCTTTCTCGACCTTTATCGCGCGACCGAATGAGGTAAAATATTCCCTAATCTGTCTGGACCGGGCGGATTTAAAGCGGTTGGCGTGTGTTTTTTCTGTCTAATCATCTCAAGGTAGGATCGAGTGACGGATCCGCTGGTGCATCAAAATTAACGCGCCATCGCAGGCCGACGATCAATATAGGGAAATATGGTTATGAGAAATTTCAGGCAGAATTTCTTAACGCTGGCAATCGGCATCGACTTGGCGACGGTAGCGCTGATAAATATTCTAGCCTCCGGCCAGGGCAACCTGTTTGGCAAAGCCAAGGGCGCCAACATGAATTTTGGCGGCGCGAAGTCCGGTGCCGCGTCGTCCGTTGTCGGATTAAGCAACGACGAAATTGGCCGCGGTCTGAAGGAGGCCTTCGCGTCCGCACAGAGCGGGTGGTCGGGCAGCTGGACACCGTTGATGGTTTCAACGCCGACAGCAAGATCCACATCCCACTGCTCGGCACCCTGAAGAAAGTACA
>CAUZBE010000168.1:0-6770 GCA_963577885.1 Alphaproteobacteria bacterium | reverse complement strand
GCGGCCTTAATTAACTATTTCAGTTTTAAAAACGATCCAAGAAAAGAAAGGCCGCACTGTTGTCAGCGCGGCCCTGATTTTCTAATTTCACCTAAATCCGGCGATTTCGTTCAGTATTACGGAATAAGGATGGTTGATCCCGTGGTATTGCGGCTTTCCAGATCCATATGGGCCCTTTTTACGTCCTTAAGAGCATATGTCTGGTTAATTTCAATTTTGACCTTGCCACTTTTCACCATGGTGAACAGGGCTTTCGAGCAGGCCTCTAGCTCTTTGCGGTTGGCGGTATAGGCGCCCAGGCTGGGACGGGTCAGGTATAGTGACCCCTTGGCGCCCAGGGTGCCCGGCGCGAAGCTGTCCACCGGGCCGGATGCGTTACCGAAGGAAACCATATAGCCCCGGGGCTGCAGGCAATCGAGGGATCCAGTCCAGGTTGTCTTGCCGATTGAATCATATACCACTGGGACGCCCTCATTTTTGGTCAGGCGCGCGACTTCCTTGGCAAAATCTTTTTTGGTGTAATCGATGACCTCTGCATAGCCATGCGCCTTGGCCAACCTCACCTTGGCGGTGTTGCTGGCGGTGCCGATGGCGCGGATACCAAGGGCGTTCAACCACTGCCCGGCAATCAGGCCAACGCCCCCCGCGGCGGCATGAAATAGGACCGTCTGGCCTTTTCTGACCGGATAGGTGCGGCGGATCAGGTATTCCACCGTCATGCCCTTGAGCATCATGGCGGCAGCGGCTTCGTCCGATACGCCATGAGGGATTTTTACTAGGGTGTCAGCATCCATGACCCGGGCTTCAGAATAAGCGCCGGGGGCGCCGCTGCCATACGCAACGCGGTCGCCGGGCTTGACGTGCTTGACGCCGGCGCCGACGGCTTCGACCACGCCGGCGGCTTCCATGCCTAGGCCTGAAGGCATTGGCATGGGATACATGCCGCTACGTTGATAGGTATCAACATAATTTAGACCAATGGCGGTGTGGCGGATCAATGCCTGCCCCTTTCTGGGCTTGCCCAGTTTCACCTCTTCCCATTTCATTACCGATGGGCCGCCTGCTTTATGGAATTGGATTGCCTTGACCATGTTCGTGTAGCCTTTCCCCAAGTGGATTGGTTATGAATTTCGCCGGATTGCTAATGGATAATAACTGGATGGGCGGACAATAACCCGATGAACCAAGGGTTGTCACGTAGGAAAATGGCTAGAAAACTGCCAAACCTATAACAAAGCACCTTCCAGGCGTAGCAGCGCGATCTTGGTTTCTAGGCCGCCTTCGCCGGAATAGCCACCCATGCCGTTGGCGGCCAGGACCCGGTGGCAGGGGATAATCACGGGAATTGGATTGGCACCGCAGGCCGTGCCGACGGCCCGTGCCGAACTGTTCAGGGCCTTGGCCATGGCGCCGTAACTCATTGTTTGGCCGCAGGGAATTGTTTCCATCAGGCGCCAGACTTGGTACTGAAAATTGGTACCGGCGGGAACCAGGGGCAAATCGAAGGACCGCGCCTTGCCATCAAAGTATGCCTCCAGCTGTGCTTTGGCCTTTTCTAGCAGCTCGTCTGACGCCTGATCCCGGGCCCAACCCCAATCCACGGCGACCACGGCGCCGTCTTCGCAGGTGATGGTCAGGTCGCCAATGGGGGAATGCATGGATTGTTGCGGCATGGGCTAATATCCTGGCCCGATGGTCGCGGTGGCCATGTTGAGTGCTTTTTGCAGACCGTCGGCTTTGCTCTGGGGCAGGGAACAGGTTTGCCCGATGCAGACATAGGCCGTGGCCTTGCCGTCATGCTGTCCCATGCCGGTCGCGGGATGGCTCGCGGGCAACGTCTGTCTTGGTGTCAGCACCTGTAGGACCTTGTTGGGTAGGGGCATCGCGTGCACCACCGCCAGCATGTCCTTGACTGTTTCGTCATCGCGTTCACCCATGATGACAATTTGCAGCGGCCGCAGCATGAACTCAACGTTGTTCAACAATGTGGTCATGGCCATGGCATAGCCTGCGATTCTCGGCGAAAATGACTGTGCCACCGCTTCTGCCCGGCGGCCGTACGCGTCATCACCGGTCAACAGCCAGAGCCGGGTCAGCACCCCGACCATGACGCCATTGCCCGATGGTACGGCGTTATCGTTGCCGTGGCGCATGCGGGCGATGACGTCCGTGGCCTGAACGGAGGAGAAATAGTAGCCGCCCTGTACGGTGTCGGCGAATTGGTCTTCCACCGTGGCCACCCAGTCCTGGGCCTGCCGCAAATAGCGGTCGTCGCCGTGCAATTCATAGAGCACTAAGGCGGCGCGGGACATATTGGCGTAATCATCCAAAAGGGCGCGATGTTTGGGTTGGCCCTGGCGATAACCATGCATCAAAACGCCATTCGGGCATAGCTTGTCCGTGATGAAATCAAAGGCGGCGGCGGCGGCGGCGGCCCAGGTTGGTTGCTCAAACACCGCCGCGGCGTTGGCCATGGCGGCAATCATTAGACCATTCCAGTCCGCTAGAACCTTGTCATCCCAGCCCGGCCGAATGCGGCCACTGCGTAGCTGCAACAGTTTTTCCCGACACCGCCGCAGCAGAGCTTCCTCGTCATCCGCGCCAAGCTCCGGCCGGGCGGATCGGTTGAGGATGACCTTGCCTTCCCAGTTGCCGCTGGCGGAAACATCATAGGCGGCCTTGAAGACGGGCCCATCGGCGCCCAGCGCGGTATTAATCTCCGATTCCCGCCAGACGTAAAAGCGGCCTTCTTCGCCTTCGCTGTCGGCGTCCAGGGTGGCGGCAAAGCCGCCTCCAGCCACCACCATTTCATCCAACGTCCAGGCAATGGTTTCCTTAACACGCTGGGCATAAAGGGGTTTTCTATTTACCTGCCAGGTTAACGTCAGGATATCGACAAGTTGGGCATTGTCATACAGCATTTTTTCAAAATGTGGCGCCAGCCATCGCTCATCCGTGGAATAGCGAGCGAAGCCCCCCGCCAGATGGTCGTAGATACCACCCTGGCACATGCCGGTCAGGGTTACGTCCACGGCCCCAAGCGTGGCCTCGTCTGGCCGGCGCAGCCAGCTGCGCAGGATTGTTTCGATGGCATAGGCCTGGGGGAATTTCGGCGCCTGACCGACGCCACCATGAACTGGATCGACTTGTTGGCGAAGGGTTTCCGCGACTCGGTCCAGAATTTCGATACCGATTGTAACGCTTTGTGCCTGGGGATCATCGACGGCAAGCTGGTTGAGGGATTGCAGCACGGCTTCGGTATTTTTGCGCACGGCGTCGGGGTCGGTGTGATAGACCTCGGTAATGCGGCGCATGATATCGGGGAAGCCGGGGCGGCCATAACGGGCTTCCGGGGGGAAATATGTACCGCCCCAGAACGGCTTACCCTCTGGTGTTAGGAACATCGTCAGAGGCCAGCCGCCTTGCTGCCCCATAAGACCCAGCGCCGCCATATAGATGGCATCAATGTCAGGGCGTTCCTCGCGGTCGACCTTAATATTGACGAATAATTCGTTCATCAACGTGGCTATATTATGGTTTTCGAAACATTCATGGGCCATGACATGGCACCAATGACAAGCCGCGTAGCCGATGGACAACAAAATTGGCTTGCCGCTTGCGCGGGCCTCGGCTAAGGCCTTGTCACCCCAGGAACGCCAGTGCACCGGATTATCCTTGTGTTGCAAAAGATAGGGCGAGGTCGCGGCCCCCAGCTCATTCGCCATGCCCGCGCTCCCCATAACAACACGAAAAATATCGGCGCCATTGCTCCTGCTGGTGCCTTGAACTAAGTTTGGCACGTTGGCGGCGCTAACAAAAGTGGGATAATGGAATGTGAAGATTAGAGTTGATATTGATTGCGCTCCGCTGGAGGCCGTATTGGCTGAAATGCAGGGCCGCATTAAGGATGCCGTGGCCGGTGCGGACCTAGATGCCCGCGGGGCTGGAAGGTTGGAACAGCACGTAGTAGGCCTTTTAGGCCAAAGCCATGGGGCAGGGCGGCGATAAGGACTTGACAAGTTTCTCGATTAAAATGGCCTGTCAAGGCCGCGACGTTGGCCCGGCGTTTATACGCCGCCCCCATGGAACCGAGCGTTTTGAGCAATTCCGAATTAATGAGAATCGCGGAGCGGCTCTAAGAGATTGGGAAAATTTCTCTGGGCGCACCGACGTGAATGAAAAGGCTAGTCTTTATTCGCTATTCATCGAATAAAGACTAGAAAAGCGGCTTGGGTGACACGGAATATGGGAGATCGGGCGATGGATGCGATGGAATGCTTAATGGGGCGGCAATCGACGCCGGCGGGGCTGTTGGTGGAGCCGGCGCCCACGGACGACGAGGTTCTGCGCTTGCTGGAAACCGCCATGCGGGCGCCGGACCATGGCGCCTTGCGGCCCTGGCGGTTTCTCACCATCCGGGATGGCCGGCGGCGGGATTTGGGCGATATTTTTGCTTCGGCGCTGGCGCTGCGGGAGCCCGGGGCCCGGCCGGGTGATATTGAAAAAGCCAGAGGTAAGCCCATGCGGGCGCCACTGGTTTTAGTGGTTTGGGCAGAAATCGTAGAGGATCACCCAAAAGTTCCGGCCATTGAACAGGTGGTGGCCACAGGCGCGGCGGCGCAAAACCTGCTGAACGCATTGCACGCCCAGGGTTACGACGCAATTTTGGTCACCGGCGCGCCTTGTTACGATGAAAACGTCAAGGGACCCCTGGGCCTGGCGCCAAAGGATGCTCTGGTGGGCTTCATTCATATAGGCACGGCAAAAAGCGTGACGCCGCGGAAAAAACGGCCCGACCCAGTGGATTATCTGCAGACCTGGTGATGCCGGCGAGCGATACAATTTATGCCCTGGCGACGGCGTCCGGCCGGGCCGGCGTGGCGGTTTTGCGTATTTCAGGCCCGCAGGCGGGCATCGTCCTGGCTGCGGTGATGGGCGGCGGCGCGCTGCCAGCGCCACGGCGGGCCCACTTAACGCCCTTTGTCGATCCGGTTGGGGGCGAGACGTTGGACCGCGGCTTAGTATTATGGTTTCCCACCCCCGATAGTTTTACCGGTGAAGACGTGGCGGAACTACACGCGCATGGCGGCCCGGCGGTAATCGCCGCTCTGTTGGAGGCGTTGGGCCGGATTGCGGGTTGCCGCTTGGCCCAGGCCGGGGAATTTACCCGGCGCGCCTTTCAGAATGGTAAAATGGATTTGACCCAGGCCGAGGGTCTGGCGGATCTGATTGCTGCCGAGACGGAGGCACAGCGGCGGCAGGCGCAACGGCAAATGGCGGGCGCCCTTGGGAGCCTGTATGAAAGCTGGCGCGCGAACTTGATCGGTGCGCTGGCGTATTTAGAGGCCGAGATCGACTTTCCGGACGAAGACCTGCCCGGTGGCCAGCTGGCCCGGCAAAAACCGGATCTGGAGCGTTTGGCTAGGGAAATGTCGGCCCATTTGGATGATGATCATCGCGGTGAGCGGCTGCGGGAGGGTTGCCAGATGGTGATCCTGGGGGCACCGAACGTGGGAAAATCAAGCCTTTTGAACGCCTTGGCACAACGTGATGCGGCCATTGTCGCTGCCCAGGCGGGCACTACCAGGGATATAGTGGAAGTCTATTTGAATTTAGGCGGCTATCCGGTGGTCCTGGCGGATACCGCCGGGTTACGGGAGAGCGATGACTGCGTGGAAGCGGAAGGGGTGCGGCGCGCTAAGGCGCGCGGCGACAGCGCTGATTTAAAAATCGTGCTCTATGATTGTTCGGCGACACCGGATCCCAGCGCTGAGGTTTGCGCCTTGGCTGGCGATGACGTGGTTTTGGTGGCCAGCAAGGTGGATTTGGCCGAGGCGGCACCGGCTCATGGTTTGGCGGTGTCAACTAAAACCGGGGTTGGATTATCGGAATTGATAAGCCGGCTGGAGGCAGAGGCGAAACAGCGCATGGCGGGCAGCGGGCCACCGGGCCTGACACGGCTACGCCATCGGCAGGGCCTGGAAGCATGCCGGGATGCCCTGCTACGCGGGATTTCCGAAGTGGATGAAGAGCTGGTGGCCGAGGATGTGCGCCTCGCGGCCCGCCACTTGGGCTGCATTACGGGTCGGGTTGATGTGGAAGATATTCTAGATATTGTGTTTAACGACTTCTGTATAGGCAAATGAGGTAGATATTGAGCCGTTGGAATGTTTCACGTGGAACACCGGAATTTTTCCGCGGGGATGTTTTGACACTGTGGTCTAGTCAGCCTATTTAACCGGTCATGAAGCGCTACGATGTCATCGTTGTTGGCGGCGGCCATGCGGGCTGCGAGGCGGCCGCGGCCGCGGCGCGGCTTGGCGCGCGCACCCTTTTGCTGACCCACCGTCTGGATACCATTGGCGAGATGTCCTGCAACCCGGCCATTGGCGGACTTGGCAAGGGCCATCTGGTGCGGGAAATCGATGCCTTGGACGGCCTCATGGGCCGGGTCGCGGATGCCGGCGGCATTCAGTTCCGCATGCTGAATAGAAGCAAGGGCCCGGCGGTGCGCGGTCTGCGGGCCCAGGCCGATCGCGCCCTGTATAGCGCGGCCATGCAGCGGATATTGGCAGCGTTTGAAAACCTGACCATACAAGCCGGTGCCGTGGAGGATCTGTTGCTGCGGTATGGTGCCGTGGCAGGTGTGAAATTGGCCGATGGTCAGAATGTGACCGGCGGTCGTGTGGTCGTCACCACGGGCACGTTTTTGCGCGGACGCATTCATATTGGTGAAAAGAACTGGGCCGCCGGTCGTATTGGCGAGGCGT
>CAUZBE010000167.1:0-6784 GCA_963577885.1 Alphaproteobacteria bacterium | reverse complement strand
CGCAATCGGCTCCGTCCACTGCATCTTCCGTCGATTCCGTTACTGTGATTTTAGCGCCATTGTCTCTGGCCCAATTTACCGCGCTTAGCGATGGGCTTAAGGCTCCGGGGCAAGCCAGACGCAGCTCATAGCCGAAGCGGGCAGCGCCATGAATCCATGACGTGGCGACATTATTTCCGTCGCCTGACCACGTGACGACCTGTCCTTTGGCCGACCCGCGATGTTCCTCCAGCGTCATCACATCGGCCATTAACTGGCAGGGATGGCTAATATCCGTCAGACCATTGATCACCGGCACGCTGGCGTGTTCCACCAATTCGTCCAGCATCTGGTGTGACTTGGTACGTAACATGATGGCATCCACGTAACGCGATAGGACCCGTGCGGTATCTGCCATAGTCTCGCCGCGATCCAGTTGCAGGTCATCGGAATTCAAAACGATTGTTTCGCCACCCAATTGACGCATTCCGACATCGAACGACACGCGGGTACGGGTTGATGGTTGAATAAAAACCATCGCCAGAACTTTACCGGCCAGCGGCCGGTCATTGTCCGTCTCCCCTTGTCCTCGGCCGGCGCGGGTGTCTTTGCGTACCTTGGCCCCGTCCAGAATGCCGCGCAGCGCGGCGCCATCGATCTGGTCAATATCCAGAAAATGGCGCGGCTGGGTCATTGCCCCAATTCCCGGCAAACCTCCTCCAGCACCGCGATGGCCTCCTCAATATGCCTTTCCTCTATGTTCAGCGGCGGCAGCATGCGCATTACATTGTCGCCAGCTGGCGGCACCAGCACACCATGGCCCCGCATGGCGGTCACCAGGTCCATGTTGGGAGCGCGGCACTTGATCCCCAACAGAAGCCCCCGACCGCGCACTTCCTCATGAATGACCGAGTCGTTGCGCCGGCACACGTCTTCCAACCGTGAACGCAGCAATGCGCCCATGCGCTCCACGTTCTCAATAAAGCCGTCCGCGAGTATGATATCCAACACCGCGTTGCCTGCGGCCGCGGCCAGCGGATTACCGCCGTAGGTGGAGCCGTGGGTACCGGCAACCATGCCCTTGGCTGCCTCGGACGTGGCCATGCATGCGCCGATGGGAAAACCGCCGCCGATGCCCTTGCCCAGGGTGGCAACGTCAGGCGTCACGCCGGACCACTCATGGGCCAGCAGGCGGCCGGTTCGGCCCATGCCCGTCTGTACTTCATCAACTATCAAAAGCAGACCGTTGTCGTCGCAGACCTGCCGCAAATTTTGCATCACAGTATCCTCGACCACCATCACCCCGCCCTCGGCCTGGATTGGCTCGATCATGATGGCGGCCGTCTGCGGGCCAATCGCCGCCTGCAAGGCCTCGAAATCGCCTACCGGGACATGATCAAAACCATCCATTTTCGGGCCAAAGCCATCAAGGACCTTTTCCCCGCCGGTGGCGGCGATGGTGGCCAGGGTGCGGCCGTGGAAGCAGTCATTAAAGGTAATGACGCGATAGCGTTCCGGGTTGCCGTTGGTGTGATGATAGCGGCGCGCCAGCTTGATGGCGCATTCGTTCGCCTCGGCCCCTGAATTACAAAAGAAGACCGTATCGGCGAAGCTATTGGCGACCAATCGTTCTGCCAAACGCTCCTGACCAGGAATGTTGTACAGGTTCGACGTGTGCATCAACGTGGCGGCCTGCCGCTGGATCTCGGCTATTAGGTGGGGATGGCTGTGGCCCAGGCACAACACCGCCAAACCGGTCGCAAAATCGAGATATTTGCGACCTTCGGTGTCGTACAAATAGGCGCCTTCGCCCCGTTCGAACGCGATATCAATTCTGCCATAGGTCGGCATGACCGCTGTGGTCATTGCGACATCCTCCTGCATCAAAATGGCAGCGACGTGTACTGCCCGGGAAAGGGGCCGGATTATCTATGCAAACGAGCGGCTGTCAATGCACCATTACGGACTTAACGATGTCGGGCGCCTGCAAATCAGGTGGAATCCCGAAATGGGTCCATCGCTGGCGCCCCCTCGATATCCAAATAATGTAGAAGGGCGGATATAGGCCGCCTATCATACGCCGTGCCGGTACCCGACGTTCATCGTCAGTTTTGGCTTCATCTCACCACTATCCGGCGTGCTTTTGAGCGCTTTGTTATTGGGTGATGCCTCCGCCTGGGACCTGGCCGTGGGTATCGCCGCTGCGGGTTTTGGTTTGGCGATATTGGCTCCGCGGGCGCGGCCGCGACTGCAAAGCTAGTATGCTGGGCTCAGTCGCGGCATAATCCGGACAAGGAGTAACGAAATATGAATGCAAAGCCGGAAATTCATTTTAGCGCATGTCCGCATGACTGCCCTTCGACCTGTGCGCTGGAAGTTGAAAAATTGGATGCCCATACTATTGGCCGTGTCCGCGGCTCCAAGGACAATGGCTACACCGCGGGCGTCATCTGCGGCAAAGTCGCACGGTACGCCGAACGCATCCACCATCCCAATCGACTAACCGAACCTCTGCGGCGCAAGGGTCCTAAAGGTTCGGGCGAATTCACGCCAATCCCATGGGATGATGCTCTGGACGAGGTCGCGGAAGCCCTGTTGCGGGCAGAGCAAATGCATGATTCGGAAGCCATTTGGCCCTATTTCTACGCTGGCACCATGGGCTTGGTGATGCGGGACGGAATTCACCGCCTTCGCCACGCCAAGAAATACTCCGGCATGCACGCAACCATTTGCGTAACCTCGGCCTGGAACGGTTTCATCGCTGGCACGGGACGCCTGGCCGGCGCCGATCCTCGAGAAATGGCATTAGCGGATTGTCTGGTAATTTGGGGCACCAATCCGGTGAATACCCAGGTCAATGTCATGACCCATGCCAGTAGCGCACGAAAACAAAGGGGCGCTAAAATTGTCCATATTGACACCTATCGCAATGGCACGGCGCAACAGGCGGATCTCTTTCTCTGCGTTCGTCCTGGAACGGATGGGGCGTTGGCCTGCGCGGTCATGCATATCCTGTTTCGCGATGGCATGGCGAACCGGGAATATTTAGAAAAATATACCGACTGTCCGGCCGAGTTGGAGGCGCATTTGCGCGACAAAACGCCGGAATGGGCGGAGGCCATCAGTGGCGTGCCTGTCGCGGATATCGAGGCCTTCGCAAAACTGGTTGGCGAGACGCCGAAAACGTACTTTCGTCTCGGCTACGGCTTCTCACGGCAACGGAACGGCGTCGTCAACATGCATGCGGCATCTTGCATAGCCGCCGTCACCGGAGCCTGGTTGGAGGAAGGCGGCGGCGCCTTTCACAACAATGGCGCTATCTATCATTGGAACAAGCGCATGATCGAGGGGCTTGATGTCCTGGACCCCTCGATCCGGGTTTTGGATCAATCGCGCATTGGCCCGGTACTAACCGGTGATCGCCGAGATCTGGGCGATGGCCCCCCTGTGACCGCATTGTTTATTCAAAATACCAATCCCATGCGCGTGGCGCCGGATCATAACCTGGTCCGTCAGGGCTTTGAGAGGGACGATTTGTTCGTCTGTGTGCACGAACAATTCATGACGGAAACCGCCCAGGCCGCAGATATTGTTCTGCCGGCGACGATGTTTCTTGAACATGATGATTTGTATCAGGGGGGAGGGCATCAATACATTACCCTGGGTCCCAAGGTGGTCGAGGCACCGGGCGAATGCCGTTCAAATCACCAGGTGATCAGTGCATTGGCTAAGCGCCTGGGGGCGGAGCATCCTGGTTTCGAAATGACGTCCCTGGAATTGATTGATTGGACCTTACAAGCGTCGGGCTGGGGGGATGTAGAAAACTTGCGGGAACAGCGCTGGATTGATTGTCAGCCTGATTTTGCCAGGGCGCATTACATTGATGGCTTTGCGCATCCGGACGGCAAATTCCGCTTTGCCCCGAAATGGCAGGATGTCTTGCCCCACGGCTTCGGCCCCACGGGACCGGGCGGTGAAATGCCTATGCTTCCGGATCATTGGCCGGTTATTGAAGAAGCGACCGAGGCCATGCCGTTCCGTCTGGTGACCGCCCCCGCCCGCAGCTATCTGAACTCCTCTTTTACCGAGACACCGACGTCGATCGCGCGCGAGGGCAAACCGACGGTAATGATCCACCCAGACGATGCGGCGGAACTGGGTGTGGCCGACGATGATGTGGTCGAACTGGGCAATGATCGCGGCAAGATACCCATAGCTGTCCAAATATTCGATGGCGTGCAGCGGCGCGTGGTGGTGGTGGAAAGCATTTGGCCGAACGCGGCTTTTGTCGGCGGCCGGGGCATCAATGTACTTACGGGCGCCGACCCGGTTGCCCCCGTCGGCGGGGCCGCCTTTCACGATAACCGAATATGGATTAAGCCAGCCTGACGGGCTCTTATTTCCGCAAATAAAACGAGGATGTCATGAGCCAGATCGAAACTGTGGCCAAGAGCCAGGACCTCATGGCAGAGGGCATCGCCTTTGTAGATGGGGATTATATGCCTATTGCCGAGGCGCGAATCCCGATAACCGATTGGGGTTTCCTGCATTCGGATGTGACCTACGACGTCGTCGCGGTTTGGGGCGGCGGCTTCTTCCGCCTGGCCGAACATTTTGACAGGTTTTTTCGTGGAATTGGGAAACTGCAAATGCAGTCGCCTTATAAGCGCGATGAGATGGCCACGATCTTGGCGAAATGTGTGCGTCGCACCGGCCTGCGGGAGGCCTACGTGAAAGTAATGCTGACCCGTGGTACGCCACCGCCTGGCAGCCGGGACCCCCGGGCTTGCGAGAATAGGTTCTACGCTTTCGCAATTCCCTATGTCTGGATAGCGTCTCCGGAAAAACAGGACCAGGGCCTACATCTGACAATCAGCAGTATTCCCCGCATCTCTCCGGAATCCGTTGATCCAACCGTGAAAAACTTTCACTGGGGCGATATGGTTCAGGGCCTGTTTGAAGCTTATGACCGCGGCCGTGAAACGCCCGTTCTGACCGATGGCAAGGGTAATATAACGGAAGGTCCGGGCTTCAATTTGTTTGCCAATATCGGCGGACGGCTGATCACGCCGGCCAGCGGCGTGCTATTGGGCATCACCCGGATGACCGTGATTGAATTGGCGCAATCCCTCAACGTCAAAGTTGATGTGGGTATTTTAACGGAGGCAGAATTGCGCCAGGCGGATGAGATTTTTCTTACCAGCACGGCTGGCGGGGTAATTCCGGTGACCTGTTTGGACGATGACCCCATCGGCGACGGTGCTCCAGGCCCATTGACCCAACGTCTGCGCCAGATGTACTGGGACGCCCATGACGATGATAAATACGTCACGCGGATTGACTATGATTAACCGCGGCTAGCGGCCTGGTGGGCACCAGGGCGCTGCCCGGGGGCAAAATCTTGGGTTGGGCTACCACTTGGCGCCTGGTGGCCGCTTCACGGTTTCGAGAAATTGCAAAACATGAGCGTGCAAATCCGGCCCGGCGCTAATCACTGATTTGTGCAGCGTTTCGGGTCGATTGTATTCAAAGCCCTGGCCAAGGGAATTGGTGTTGACACCGCCGGCTTCCGCCAGGATCAATTCCGCGGCGGCAATATCCCAGTCGCTCTTTCTCGATAAGGAAATGCAAGCGTCATACCGGCTATCGGCCACGAGGCACATTCGGTAAGCGATAGAATTGACCATATGGATTGTTACCTCCGCTGGCTTGTCCGCGGGGCCAGTGTTCCTAAAAAAGTGCTGGCCAGTCAATAGGCGCGCACCCTCAAAATTTGTTGCCGCGCTGACGTGAATGGGATTTCCGTTCAGCCGCGCGCCGCCACCCAATATTGCGTCGTAGAATTCTTCCGTGGCCGGATTATAGACCGCCGCTGCCAGCGGCCGGCCTTCCCGCACCAACGCCGCGCAAACGGTGAATTCTGGGCGCTGCTGGATGAAGGCGCGGGTACCGTCAATAGGGTCCACCACCCAGACATCTTTGCAGTCAAGCCGCTTCGGGTCATCGTCGGTTTCCTCGGACAGCCAACCGTATTCAGGCCGCCCGCTAAGCAGCTTTTGGCGCAACAGGTCATCCACTGCATGATCCGCCTCGGACACCGGATCATCTGGCCCTTTTTGCCAATGCTTCACACCGTCATGGAAATAGCTGAGCGCTAGAGCGCCGCCTTCGCGTACCGTATCCAGCAATAAGGCATAATCCTGTTCCAGTTGGCTCACGTTCCGGCCACCATCAAACCATCGATTCGCAGAGTGGGCGCGTTGCTGCCATAACGGAACGTCAAATCATCCGCCGGGGTAACATTCAGGAACATTTCCCTCAGGTTTCCGGCGATTGTTAATTCGGATACCGGGTGGGTCAGGACACCATTCTCAATCCAAAAGCCGGCGGCACCACGGCTATAGTCACCGGTCACCCCATTGACGCCAAATCCGATAAGTTCAGATACATATAAACCGGCCGTAACGTCCGCCAGCAATGCTTCCCGGCTACAGGTGCCAGGCTGCATATACAAATTTGTCGTGCTCGCCGATGGCGGGCCGGAGGTGCCGCGGCTGGCATGGCCGGTGGTCGCGAGACCCAATTGCCGGGCCGCCGCCGAATCCATAATCCAGGTCGTTAATTCACCATTCTCCACCAACAGCCATTTCCGGTTTTCCACGCCTTCGCCGTCAAACGGCTTTGACGCCAAGCCCCGTGGCCGATGGGGGTCGTCGACAATCGTTATGCCGTTCGCGAACACTTTTTTCCCCAGGCTATCCTTCAAAAACGACGTGCCGCGTGCCACCGATGCACCACTGATAGC
>CAUZBE010000166.1:0-6814 GCA_963577885.1 Alphaproteobacteria bacterium | reverse complement strand
TACCCACAGCAGGTCCGCGTCGCAATCGATGTGGATCCGTACAGTTTTCTTTAGTAAAGCCTCTTATTAGGAGGACGTCCTCCTAATAAGAGGTTGGCCGGATGACGGCTTGGGCGACCAGCATGCGGCGTTGCTCCGGGTCATAAGTGCAGGACGGCGAGCCGTAGAGGACATAGCCATCGTCCAGGGCCTCGGATACACGCAGGCAGAAGGCATGGTCATCGACCCCAGTCAGCAGGCGATAGGTTGATTTTTCGCTACCGGGCATGGCCGTCTATTCCGCCGCGCCAGCGCCGGCGGCGAAACGGTCGACCCGGTAGTCGCGCACCGTAACCGGTGGGTATTTCACCACCGCATCCGTGGCGTCGATGCAGGCGACCTCAGCGTCATAATTTGGCACTACAAAAAACCCGATGGAAAGACGCCGGCTATGGGCCCGCGCCTCGGCCGGGGGCACGGTCACACGGTGCGGCGTGGAACGCCAGCGGTCATTGGTCCAGCGCATCATCAGATCGCCAATATTGACCACGAAGGTATCGGGGATGGCCGGCGCCGCGATCCATTCGCCGCCGCGGGTGCGCACTTCCAGCCCACCGGGGGCCGCCTCGTTACGCAGGATCGTGGTCAGGCCAAGGTCGGTGTGCACGCCGCAACGTAATTGACCGGGCGCCAATTCGCCCGCCGGCGCCGGATAGTGCAAAAGACGAAGCTGGCAGGAATGCCCGGTCAGCCGCTCGACGAAAAAATCCTCCGGCATGCCAAGCGCCACCGCGTAGGCGTGCCCCAGCAGCCGCGCCAGATTTACCATGCCGTCGTAATAGGACAGCATGGCCGGCTTCAGGCCAGGGGAGCCATCGGGCCAGAGGTTAGGGGCGAAATCGGGATAGGCCAGCGGGCCCGTATAATAGGGCTCGCTGGGCACCTGGTCCGGGCCGATGGCGAACACTTCCTTGTAATCGGCGGGTGTAACGCCGCCGCCCATTTTCGCCAGCGTTTCCTCGCCATAGGGAATATAACCCCGGTTCTGATCATTGCGCGGGCGCCGCACGGTCAATTTCTCGGCCAGCGGCCGGTCGAAGAATTCGTGTGCCGCCTGGTACAGCGCTTCGCCATCCACCGCCGGCACGCCGTGACCGGAGACCACAAGAAAACCCAACGTCTCGCAAGCCTCGGCTACCTGGGCCGCGATCCGTTCTCGATCTACCGCGCCACCGTAGCGAAACGGCGCCAAGTCAATAACCGGAACCCCTGACATCACGACCCTCCCCACGCTGGCAATTTTATGATCATCAAAGACAGTCTAATCGGCGAATGGATCCTTGACCAGAATGGTGTCTTCCCGTTCCGGGCTGGTAGATAGCATGGCCACAGGCGCCCCTATCAATTCTTCAATGCGGACGATGTATTTGATCGCCGTGGCAGGCAGATCTGCATAGCTGCGCGCGCCCTGGGTACTGTCCGACCAGCCTTCAAAGACTTCGTAGACCGGTTCGATGCGGGCCTGGCGGCTCATCTCGGACGGCAGATAGTCGACTTCCATGCCGTCGACCCGGTAGCGGGTACAGACTTTAATCTCCGACATGCCGTCCAGCACATCCAGTTTGGTCAGGGCAATACCAGTGATGCCACCGACCTTGATCGCCTGGCGCACCATTACCGCGTCAAACCAGCCACAGCGGCGCGGGCGCGCGGTGACCGTGCCGAATTCCTTGCCCCGATCACCCAGGCCCCGGCCCACGTCATCCAGCAACTCGGTGGGAAACGGCCCCTCGCCCACACGGGTGGTATAAGCCTTGGTAATGCCCAGCACATAATTGACGGCATCGACGCCAATCCCGGCGCCCGCCCCTACCTGGCCCGCCAGGGTGTTGGACGAGGTTACGTAGGGATAGGTGCCATGGTCGATGTCCAGCATCGCCGCCTGGGCCCCTTCGAACAGAATGCGGTGGCCGGCCCGTCGCGCTTCATCCAGGTCGCGCCAGACATTGGAGGCGAACGGCAGGATTTTTGGTGCCACCCCGCGCAACATTTCCAGCAGGGCGGCGGCATCGACCTCCGGGTGGCCCAGGCCACGGCGCAGAGCGTTGTGATGCAGCAGCAATTGTTCGATCTTTTCCAGCAGGTTTTCAAGATCCGATAGATCGCAGACCCGAATGGCCCGGCGGCCAACCTTGTCCTCATAAGCCGGGCCGATGCCCCGGCGCGTGGTGCCAATGCGGCGGCCGGTATTGGCATCCTCCCGGATGGCATCCAGTTCGCTGTGCAGGGGCAGGATCAACGGGGCGTTGAAGGCCAGGCGCAGCGAGCTGGGCGTAATCTCCACGCCCTGACCACGAAGGCGCTCAATCTCCGCCAACAGAGCCCAGGGGTCAACCACCACGCCATTGCCGATAATCGACAGCTTACCCTTGCGCACGATGCCCGAAGGCAACAGGCTCAATTTATAGACCTCGCCGTCTATAACTAGAGTATGGCCCGCGTTGTGACCGCCCTGAAATCGGACCACGACCGAGGCGCGCTCGGACAGCCAATCGACGATTTTGCCCTTGCCCTCGTCGCCCCATTGGGCGCCCACTACCGCTACATTCGCCATGTCTCTACCATTTCGAACTGCAATCGTTGATTCAGGGCAGCTTCGTCGCCTGGCCGTCCCACAGAATATGGCCGCAGGCCAGTCGCTGGGCCTCTTCCCCGGGGTCCGCGTCAGACGCCAACCCCTGTACGGTACACCAGCCCTCGGCCCGCAATTGCCGCGCGCGCTCGCCACTGGTGGCAAATGGCAGGTACAAGCGCTCCACGGCGGTGGCTTTTGGAATGGCCCGCATCAGACTATCCAGATAAAGGGTGAAACCGATGGCGGATTCACCACCTGCCAGGGAATAGCGCCCCCCCCGGCCCAATTCGCCGCGCACGCCGCTGGCGAATAGACTGAAACTGACCCCCGTCTGATATTCGAAACCACGGCTTTCGCCTGGGTCTATAGTCAGGGTCAATTTGCCATTTCCTGTGCCCAGGTATGCCACCAAGGCGGCCAGATGATCGTACAAGGCGCGCGCCGGGGCCGGCAGGGCCAGACCCGCGAGACCTTTGAGCGCGCTATCAGACGGCCCGGCTGTACGCATCAAATCGCCCAGTTGTTGCCGCACAGCCGGAGCCAGCTTATCCACCGCAGCGCCGTCGCGGGCATCCAAAGCCTGGCGGGCCGCCTCGCCCTCGGCGGCTGCCAGGCCCAGCGCCTGGGTCAGCAACGGCACCAGAGACGGCACGGTCAGATCAACCGACAGATCCTGTATGCCAAGCGCTTGCAACGCCTCGGCCGCCAGCAACACCACCTCGGCATCGCCGGCCACGCCCTCGGCACCGATCAGTTCCACCCCAGCCTGGGCGTATTGCCGTTCGGGCCGCAGCTGGCTGCCGCGCACGCGCAGGACCTGGCCCGCGTAGCACAGCCGCAGGGGCCGGGGCGCATTTTTCAGCCGGGTGGCGGCAATGCGCGCGACCTGTGTCGTCATATCCGCGCGCAAGCCCATCATGCGCTGGGAAATCGGATCCATCAGGCGGAACATATGTCGCGCGACGCCGGCGCCAGGGCCGGCCAGCAGGCTTTCCTCAAACTCGATCAAGGGCGGTTTTACTCGTTCATAGCCATGCGCTTCGAACTGCGCCACCAGGCGTTCGATGGAACGCGCCTCGTGCCCGGCAAAGGGCGGCAGGTCGTCGTGCAGCCCTTCGGGCAGCAGAGCCAGTTGAGCGTAGTCGGTCATGATTGCAAACGTCTAACCCAGTGGTCGGAATGGGATCGCGCAATAAAAATACGAGCCCTAAAAATTGAGAGCTTGAGCCTGCCCTACATGGGGCAAGGCACGGACCGCCGTCAATACCGTTTCGTCGAGGGGCTGGTCCACCCCGATCAGCGCGATGGCATCGCCACCGAATTCGGCACGGCCCAGATGAAAGGTCGCGATGTTCACCCCGGCATCGCTCAACACTGTGCCCAGCGCACCGATCAGGCCCGGTTTGTCCTCGTTGGTTACATACAGCATATGCCCGGCCAGTTCCGCTTCCAGCTTGATGCCCTTGACCTGCACGATGCGGGGCCTGTTGTCGGCGAATAGGGTGCCCGCGACATCGCGGCTTCGCTTTTCCGTGGTGACAGTCACGCGGATCATGGTCTGGTAATCGCCGGTGCCCTCATCGCGGGTTTCCCGTACTTCGATGCCACGCTGCCTGGCGATCACCGGGGCGTTGATCATGTTGACGTTAGCGATCAGGGGGCGCAACAGGCCTTCCAGCACAATGGCGGTCAGAGGCCGGGTGTTCAAGCCGGCGACATGGCCTTGGAATTCGATATGCACCGCTTCCAGGGCGTTTTGGGTCAGCTGGCCGGCGAAGCTACCCAATTCCCGGGCCAAGGTGAAATAGGGACGCAAGCGGGGCGCCTCCTCGGCCGAGACGGGGGCCATGTTCAAGGCATTGCTGATGCCGCCGGTCAGTAGATAATCGGCCATTTGCTCGGCCACTTGCACGGCCACATTGACCTGCGCTTCGGACGTAGAGGCGCCCAGATGGGGCGTCGCGACGACCGCATCCGAGCCAAACAGGGGGCTCTCATTCGCCGGTTCCGAGGCGAAGACGTCCACCGCCGCGCCCGCGACCTGGCCGGCGTCGATCGCGGCGCGCAGATCCTCTTCCACCAGCAAGCCGCCACGAGCGCAGTTGATGATGCGTACGCCGAGTTTCATCCTGGCGATTGTCACTGCGTTGATGATGCCACGGGTGGCATCGTTCAGGGGGGTATGCAGGGTGATGAAATCGGCCCTGGTCAAAAGGCCGTCCAATTCCACTCGCTCCACACCCAGTTCACGAGCGCGTTCTTCAGACAAATAGGGATCATAGGCGATTACGTGCATTTTCAGGCCGATGGCGCGGTCACAAACGATGGCGCCGATGTTGCCGCAGCCAATCACGCCCAGGACCTTGCCGTACAATTCCACCCCCATGAAACGGTTCTTCTCCCACTTGCCTTGATGGGTGGAACGGTCGGCGGCAGGAATTTGCCGGGCCAGGGCCATTATCATTCCAATGGTATGCTCGGCAGTGGTGATGGAATTGCCAAACGGAGTGTTCATGACACAGACGCCGTGGGCCGTCGCCGCCGCCTGATCGATGTTATCGACCCCGATGCCAGCCCGGCCGATCACCTTCAAATGGCCCTTGGCCGCGTCCAGGATTTCCGCGGTCACCGTGGTGGCGGAACGGATCGCTAAACCATCGTATTGGTCGATAATAGCAGCCAGGGCTTCTCGCGACAGACCCGGCTTTTCATCCACCTCGACGCCACGGTCACGAAATACTTCCGCCGCGCGCGGGCTCATTTTGTCAGAAATCAGTACCTTGACCATATCTCGAAACTATTCCTACCGCTTTGCGCTTTCGGCCGTCAGGCGGCCAGATTAGTTGCCGCCCCCTGGTGGCGGGGAAAAACTGGCCTTCACTTCGCCATAGGCCCATTCTAGCCATGGTAACAAGGCTTCCAGATCGGCCCGTTCCACCGTCGCGCCGCACCAGATACGCAGGCCCGTCGGGGCGTCACGGTGGCCGCCGATATCATAGGCCGCGCCCTCCGCTTCCAAAAGCGCGACCACCTGCTTGGCCACGGCATCGCCCTGGGCCGCCGGCAGACCGGAAAACCAGTCGTCAACGATTGACAGGCAGACCGACGTGGTGGAGCGATTGGCTGCATCCATGGCGACATAGCCGATCCAGGGAGTCTTCGCCACCCAGTCATCAAGCACCGCGGCATTGCCATTCACCCGTTCGATCAGGCCTGACAAGCCGCCCTCTGAACGGGCCCAGGCCAAAGTATCCAGGTAATCCTCAACACAGAGCATAGACGGGGTGTTGATGGTTTCGCCCTTGAACGGCCCATCCGCCAGCTTGCCGCCCTTGGTCAGGCGGAAGATTTTCGGCAGCGGCCAGGGCGGGGTGTGGCTTTCCAGGCGTTGTACTGCGCGCGGACCCAGTATCAGCATGCCGTGGGCGGCCTCGCCTCCCAGCACCTTTTGCCAGCTGTATGTCACCACATCCAGCTTGTCCCATGGCAGGTCCATGGCGAACGCGGCCGAGGTGGCATCACAAATGGTCAATCCGGCCCGGTCATCGGGTATCCAATCGCCATCCGGCAGGCGCACCCCGGATGTGGTGCCATTCCAGCAGAATACCACGTCACGGGCGAAATCAACCTGTGTCAAATCCGGCAGCAGGCCGTAATCCGCCTCTAACAGCCGGGTATCGGACCATTTCAGCTGTTTCGTGATATCGGTGACCCAGCCGGCGCCAAAGCTTTCCCAGGCCAGCACGTCCACGCCGCGCGCGCCCAACAGCGACCACAAGGCCATCTCCACTGCGCCGGTGTCAGATGCGGGCACGATGGCAATGCGGTAATCGTCGGGCACCTGCAGAATTTCGCGGGTGGCCTCGATTGCCGCCAGCAACCGCGCCTTGCCTTCGGCGGAACGGTGCGAGCGGCCCAGTGAGGCCTTGGCCAGCACGGCGGGCGACCAGCCGGGCCGCTTGGCGCAGGGGCCGGAGGAGAAGTTGGGCGAAGCAGGCTTTTGCTTTGGCTGCATAGCGCCAGGTCCTTTTACAATGGGTGCAAAATAAAATAGGACGCGGTGTCGGCGCGGCACGGGAGCAGGCTTTCTCACGCACGTGCCCTGCCCTGTCAACCGTGTTTTACCGCACTGCAACATAAGCCTGCGTTTGACTTGCCGGGGCAGCCGGTTTTACATGCCGTCGCCCGCAACTAACCAAC
>CAUZBE010000165.1:0-6838 GCA_963577885.1 Alphaproteobacteria bacterium | reverse complement strand
TGATATTGCATTCCAGGGCGATGCCGCTGATTTCTTCCGCCACCTCTCGGGCCTGGTCCATGTTCATGTCCAGCACCGCGACCTTGGCCCCGGCGCTGGCCAGATGCCGCGCCGTGGCCCGAGCCTCCGCCCGTAATCAAGGTGCCATGCTATGGATTTCCATATTATTTTGAGGATCCGATAAAGCCATGAGCCTCAATCTCCACCGCCAGGCCGGGCCGGGCCAGGGCCGATACCTCGACGAGGGTGGAACAGGGAAAATCGCCCGTGAAGAATTCTCGGCGCGCTTTCCAGACTTCCTCCCGACGGGAGATGTCGGTCACGAAGATGGTGACCTTGATGATATCGTCCATTTCTCCGCCGGCGGCCTCCACCAAATTCTTGATCTTAGTGAAGGTGATCCGGGCCTGTTCATAGACGTCATCACCGCCGGCGATGACGTTGTTTTCATAACCGGAGACACAACCGGCGATCTGGAAGAAATCGCCATATACCTTGCAGTTGGACCAGGTTTCGGGAATTGGTTCCGCCACTATTTTAGAGGTAATCCGTTTCATTGCCATGATAATAACTCTCCTATAAAACCGCTTTGGCCAGAACCCGCAGCTCTTCCGAGCTGGAGGCACGGGCCAGCAGGGAATGGACTTTTTTCTCCTTGGCGGCGGCCTTCCAATCCTGCAGCCGTTCGGAGATCTTGCCGGCTGGTCCGGATAGGGAAACCTGATCGATCAACTCGTCCGGTACCGCGGCCTGGGCCTCCGCCCTGCGGCCTGAAAGGAAGTGATCCTGAATTTCCACGGCCGCCCCTTCATGGCCTAGACGCTTGGCATAGTCGTTGTAGAAGTTTTTGTCGCGGGCGCCCATGCCACCAATATAGAGCGCCAAATTTTCCCGCACCGGCTGTCGGCCAGCCTGTTCGTCATCGTCCAGATTGACGGCGCAAAACGGCGTTATGGCGAAGTCATCCAGGCTTTTGCCGCCGCCCGCCTTGGCGAAGCCGTCTTTCAGGGCGTCCTCAAAAACATCGAAGCGGTCCGGGTTCATGAACACCGGGATCATACCATCGGCGATCTCGGCGCTAACCCGCACGCCGGCGGGCGCAATGGTGCCGGTGATGATGCGCAACGAAGGGTCGCCATGCAGAACGCTTTTCAGTGGTTTGCCCAGGCCCGTCGTGCCTGGTCCGGTGTTAGGAATATGATAGTGAAAGCCGTCGTGGGTCAGGGGCGCTTCCCGGGCCAAAACCTTGCGGATAATCTCGATATATTCGCGGGTCCGGGTCAACGGCCGGCCATAGGCCTCGCCATGCCAGCCTTCGATCACCTGGGGCCCGGAGGGGCCGACGCCCAGGATAAAGCGGTTGCCGGACAAT
The DNA here is from genome assembly GCA_963577885.1 of Alphaproteobacteria bacterium. Taxonomy (GTDB): domain Bacteria; phylum Pseudomonadota; class Alphaproteobacteria. Next base: position 5,466 of record CAUZBE010000165.1, on the reverse strand, counting down.
TGTTGCAAAGTCATCGCGGTCATCGCCGCCATGGCCGGCGTGCGGGCGGACATTTGAATGATGCCGGTGCCAACCTTGATCTTAGAAGTTTGGGCCAGAATCCAGGAGGCGGTGGAAATGGCATCCGAGCCCCAGGCCTCCGATGTCCATACCGAATCAAAGCCCAAATCCTCGGCCTCCCGCACCAGATCCATATCAATTTCGACCCTGGCACCACCTGTGCCCATAACCAACCCCAGTTTCATATCGCAAATCTCCCGTTTCCATGGCTTGTTCATGATGAATTTTGACTAATTTATCTGTTGTCGGGGGTCGCGCCTAGTACCAATCGTCGCGTCACCTTGCTAGTCTGGCCAGCGTATCAAAATTGAAATGGGAAAGTTAGGCTATGCGGTTTGGAATAATGATCATGGCCCGTGGTCCGGGCGGGCGGCTTCCGGGCCTGACGGCAATGGCGAAAGCGGCGGAAACCGGTGGCCTTGACATTATTGCCATCAACGATCACGTGGTCGTGCCCGGCGCTATTGCCTCCACCTATCCCTATACGGACGACGGCGTCTGGGCGGGCCAATCAGTGGGCGAGTGCCTAGAAATGGTAACGGCGGCCTCTTTTGTAGCGGCGACCACCACGAAGATCGAACTGCTAACATCGGTCATGGTAGTGCCGTACCGCCCGGCGGTCCTGGCGGCCAAGATGCTGGCGACACTGGACGTGTTGTCCGGCGGACGTCTGATCGTGGGCTGCGGCGCTGGCTGGATGCAAGAGGAATTCGAAGCCCTGGGTCTGCCGCCTTTTGCCGATCGCGGCAAGGTGACGGATGAATATATAGATGCATTCAGGATCCTTTGGACCGCCGATGCACCGGCCATGGTAGGGGAGCATGTGCGGTTCGACAATTTGGTCTTCGAGCCAAAGCCGGCGCGCCAACCTTGCCTCCCCATTTGGATCGGGGGTGAAAGCGGGGCCGCGGTCCGCCGGGCCGCGCGGTTAGGCGACGGCTGGTTCCCAGTTAGTCATAATCCGGCCTTTCTTTTGAACACTACCGAACGTTATGCCCAGGCCTCGGCGCGGCTTAATCAGGAGGCTGAAAAACACGGCCGCGACGGTGGCGCCATCCACCGGGCCTATCTACCTAACCGTCCTGTTAGCAGTAGGGAAAAGGTGGAGGGCGATGGCAAGCGGCAGCTCTTCGCCGGCACGCCGGAGGCCATTCATGGCGACATTGCCGCCTTCGAGGCGGAAGGCGTGGAAACCATTATTTTTTCCGTCGCCGGCAGGGAATTAAACCAGATCGTCGACAGTATTACCTGGTTGGGCGAAGAGGTATTGGCCGGGTACGGAGCCTGAGCTACAAATCAGAACAAAGGAAAGTTTATGACAGACAAGAAATACAGCATCGCCGTGATTGGCGGTACGGGCGCGCTGGGCTTTGGCCTGGCCGCACGCTGGGCCCAGGCGGGCCACAGCATCATCATCGGCTCCCGTGCCCAGGACAGCGCCGACCGTGGCGCCGAGCGTCTGGCGGTATTGGCGCCGGAGGCCACCATCAGCGGCCTTGAAAACGGTGCGGCCGCGGCGGTGGCCGAAGTGGTGGTCCTGACCGTGCCCTTCGCCAACCAGGCCCCGATGTTGGAGGCTATTCATGCCGGCTGTCAGGGCAAGATCATGGTCGATGTCACTGTGCCGCTAATGCCGCCGAAAGTCCGCACCGTGCACTTGCCATCGGGTGGTTCGGCGGCCAAGGCGGCCCAGGTATTCCTGGGCGAGGGCGTACGGGTCGTCTCTGCCTTTCAGAACGTGGCGGCTGATCATTTGACCGATCTGGGCCATGATATTGATTGCGATATTCTGGTCTGCGGCAATGACCCCGATGCGCGCCAAGTGGTGGTCGGTCTGGCTGAGGATGCTGCCATGCGGGCCTGGCATGCCGGGCGGATTGAAAATTCCGTGGTGGCGGAGGCTTTGACCTCGACGTTGATATTTATGAATAACCGCTACAAGATCGCCGGGGCGGGCATTCGTATTACTGGCACGCCCGGCTCAGCCGGCAACGGTAACGTAGAGGGCTAGGCCCGCCATGAGTATCGTAAAGACATCCCAGATGCAGCTGTTTGCCCTGCCCGATCTGCCCATGGTGCGGCCCGGCGATGACTTGGCTGCGCTGATCGGCGACAGCCTTGCCCGCATGGATAAAACCCTGCAAGACGGCGATATCCTGGTGTTGGCGCAAAAAATCGTATCCAAGGCGAATGATCGAATATTTGATCTGCGGGATGTGACGCCATCGGCACGCGCCGAGGAGCTGGCGGTTGAGGTCGACAAGGACCCGCGCGTGGTTGAGTTGATCTTGGGTGAAGCGGTCGAGGTTGTGGGCAAGCGGCCCGGTGTCCTGGTCGTGGCTCATCGTCTGGGCGTGGTCCTGGCCAATGCCGGCATTGATGCCTCCAATGTGGAGCAGGAAGGCGGCTCGGAACATGTGCTGTTGCTGCCCGAGGATCCGGATGAAGATTGCCGGCAGCTACGGCGAGAACTGGAGCGGCGCCATGGGGTGGAGGTGGCGGTGATCATCAACGATTCCGTGGGCCGGGCCTGGCGCCAGGGGACCATGGGCCTAGCAATTGGTTCCGCAGGCCTGCCCGCGTTGTGGGATTTACGTGGTGAACCGGATCTGTTTGGCCGGGAATTGATGGTCAGTGAAGTCGGTTTGGCGGATGAGCTATCCTCCGCCGCGTCCATCCTTCAGGGCCAGGGTAATCAGGGCCAGCCGGTCATTTTGATCCGCGGCTTGCAGTTTCCCCCGTCCGGTCAAGGTGCCGATGCGCTGCCCCGTCCGGCGGAGCAGGATATGTTCCGCTGATGAAGCGGGGTCCGGTCATTGCCCTGTCAGGCGGCGTTGGTGGCGCCAAGTTGGCGCTGGGCCTGTCGCGCCTGGGCCTTGGCGATGATTTGTTGGTAGTGGCCAACGTGGGCGATGATTTCGAACATATGAGTCTGACCATCTGTCCGGATCTGGATACGGTCACCTATACCCTGGCGGGGTTAAGCGATCAAGCCAAGGGCTGGGGCCGGGCCGATGAGGGCTGGCGCTTCATGGGGGCCCTGGAACAGATGGGCGGGGAAAGCTGGTTCAACCTGGGCGACGCCGACCTGGCATTGCATGTGCTACGCACCGGTCTGTTGGGCAAAGGCGAAATCCTGACGGCTGTAACCCAGGCCATCACCCGGAAACTGGGCATAGCCACCCGCATTGTGCCGATGTCCGATGACCCGGTGCGGACCATGGTGCAAACCGCAAAAGGCGTCTTGCCGTTTCAGCATTATTTCGTCCGCGATCGCTGCGAGCCGGTGGTCACCGGGTTTGTCTTTGATGGCATCGCCGTGGCCCAGCCGCAAAGCGACTTCATGACCGCCCTGGCTGACCCTGATTTGCGGGCCATGGTCATCACGCCCTCCAACCCGTTCGTTAGTATTGACCCCATTTTGGGCCTGCCTGGTGTCCGCGACGCGCTTCACGCGGCCTCTGCACCGATTATTGCTGTCTCGCCTATCGTTGCGGGCCAGGCGATCAAGGGCCCGGCCGCCAAGATGATGACGGAACTGGGCATGCCCAGCACCGCCCTGGCGGTAGCCCAACATTATGGCGGCCTGTTGGATGGATTTGTTCTGGATCATGGGGATAAAGATCAGGCCGACGGGGTCGCCGCCCTGGGTATCCGTCCACTGGTCACCAAGACTGTGATGGAAAGTCTGGAAGATCGCGAAAACCTGGCTCGCGATGTGCTGGCCCTGGCCAAGGGCCTGGGTGCTTAAATCATGTGGGCGGTGGTGCCGATCAAGGGTTTTGATGCCCCGAAACAACGTCTGGCCGACGTGCTGTCGCAAGAAGAACGCGGCAACTTGGCTGAACATATGTTGCGCGATGTCCTGGGCGCCCTGGTGAACCTGGAGGGCGTGGTCGTGATCAGCGGTGACGAGCAAGCCTTGAACCTTGCCCGATGGCAAGGTGCCCGCGTGATGCAGGAACGCCAGCCTGGCGGGTATAGCGCCGCCGTTCGCCAGGCCGGTCAGGCGCTGGCGGGGGAGGGGGTGACGGCCATGATGCATGTGCCCGGCGACGTTCCCTTGATCACTCCTATGGAGGTGGCGCGGATCGTTGGTTTGGATATGGTATCACCCGCTGCCTGTGTGGTACCGTCTCGCGATCGTGATGGCACCAATTGTCTGGCACTGTCGCCGCCGGACCTGTTCCAGCCGGCATTCGGACGCGACAGTTTTAGCCGGCATTGCCAAATAGCCCGTGACAGCGGCGTCGAACCCACCGTAATGGAGCTGGACGGTTTTGCTTTGGATATTGACACGCCGGACGATCTGCGGCTGTTTTGTCTGGGAAATGGTAATTGTGGCAGTTTGCGTTATCTGCACGCATCGGGCATCGCGGCCCGACTGGAGCAATTTCCAATTAGTTAGGGTCGCTGGTGCGACCTAAGCGATTGGTTCAATTGCTCGTCATTAAAGTGTACGAGCACATTAAATTCCAATGTGCTCTAGTGCAGGAACAGGTAATGGGGATAAATGGCGTTGATGACTGATTTTGAGTCCTGGCGGGGCCAGCGGCGCCCGGAACGGGCGGAGGCGTTGGCCCTAGCCAGTGTTTCCGATGCACCGGATCTGGACGTATTACAGACGGCCGCCGCCGCGTTGCGTGATCAAGGTCATGGCCGGTTGATCAGTTATTCACGCAAGGTCTTCATACCGCTGACTCAATTGTGTCGCGATGTTTGTCACTACTGCACCTTTGCCCATCCGCCCCGGCGCGGCCAACGCGCCTTTATGACCCCGGACGAAGTCCTGGCGGTGGCCCGCGCGGGGGCCGAGGCAGGCTGTAACGAAGCGCTTTTCACCCTGGGCGACAAGCCGGAAGCACGCTATCGCGTGGCACGGGAAGAGCTGGCCGAACTGGGCCACGAGACGACACTGTCTTATCTGCGCGCCATGGCTTTGCAGGTGTTCGAAGAAACGGGCCTGCTGCCCCATCTGAACCCAGGCGTGATGGACGAGGGTGATTTGGCGGCCCTGCGCGAAGTCTCGGTTTCCCAAGGCATCATGTTGGAAAGCATTTCGCCGCGTCTCATGGAAAAGGGCGCCTGTCATCATGGCTCCCCCGATAAGGACCCCACCCTGCGCCTGGCCACGATCGAGGCGGCAGGGCGTTTAGCCATACCTTTTACCACCGGCATTTTGATCGGTATTGGCGAAACCAGGGCGGAGCGGGTAGAGGCCATGCTGGCCTTGCGCGATCTGCATGATCAATACGGCCATATCCAGGAAATCATCGTTCAGAACTTTCGTGCCAAGAATGATACGCGCATGGCTCATTGGCCGGATGCGCCGCTGGACGAATTGCGTTGGACTATCGCCGTTGCTCGGCTGATCTTTGGTCCGCAAATGCATATCCAGGCGCCGCC
>CAUZBE010000164.1:0-6858 GCA_963577885.1 Alphaproteobacteria bacterium | reverse complement strand
TTCCAGCGCATCGGCAGCACGTTATCCAAAATTTTTACCAATTTCGTATGATGGCGGCGGGTGCCACGCACCAGATCGGAGAACAGATCGTCATCAAATTCGGCATAGGCATCTTCGGGCAGCTCGGCGCCCGGCCGGTGAGTCAGAAACTCGATAATAGTATCCTCGACCTCATCGTCGTTTTCATCAGTACTGCTCAGCGTCAATTGATATAACGCCTGCACCGCCGCCAGACGCGAGGCTCGGCGCAGCGCACCAGACGATGAGTTCAAGGTGCCAGATTGTCGTTTCATCGTGGAAAATAACCAAATTCGCGTTTTATCTCGATCATACGCAGAGCGGCATTGGCAACCACGCCCCCCTTGTCTGCCTTATCAACCGAAGCACGGGCCCAGGCTTGCGCCTCGTTCTCTACCGTTAGAACACCAAATCCCACGGCAACCGAAAATTCTAGGGTCAAATCCATCAAGCCTCGGGCACATTCGCCGCAAACATAATCATAATGCGAGGTCTCGCCGCGAATGACGCAGCCCAGCCCGACATAGCCATCATAACGCCACCGCCCGCCAACCAATTCCATGGCCTTGATGTTCATACGAATGGCGGCCGGGATTTCGAAAGCGCCAGGCACGGCCAGACGGTCATAGGTGGCCCCTGCGGCTTCCAGCGCCGCCACGGCGCCTTTTGCCAATTCGTCCGAAATTTTTTCGTAGTAACGGGCCTCGATGATCAAAAGATGGGGCGTTTCACTCATTTGGATTTACAAATCCTCGATCGGTATGCGGCGCGTGCCGATGATGGACAGGCCATAGCCTTCGATGCCTACGATGTCATAATCGGAGTTGGTCAGCAATTCCATCTCCCGCACCCCAAGGTCAAATAGGATCTGCGCCCCGATGCCATAGTCACGTAGCTCTACCTGATGGGGCACGTGCTCGCCCGCTTTACGGCGGATCTTGTCCGATACGGCCGTTGGCAGGGCTTCGCGGATCAACACTACCACGCCCCGGTCCTCGCTGGCGATCAGGCGCATGGCTGATTGTAGCAGGCCAGCTTTGCTCGCTTTATCGCCCAGGGCATCGCTCAGCACATCCAAGGCATGCATGCGCACCGGCACCGGACCCGGCGCGGTCACACTCCCCTTAACCAAGGCGATATGTTCGGAATAGGCAATCTTGTTGACGTAGACCACCGCGCGGAACTTGCCGCCATAAGAACTGTCCAGCTCGGCCTCGGCCCGGCGTTCCACATAAGTTTCCGTGCGCCGGCGGTATTCGATCAGATCGGCTATGGTGCCGATCTTCAGGCCATGGGACTGGGCAAACTTTACCAGATCGGGCATCCGCGCCATGGTGCCGTCATCGTTCATAATTTCGCAAATCACGCCGGCGGGCGACAGACCGGACAACCGGGCGACATCTACCGCCGCCTCTGTATGGCCGGCGCGCACCAGTACTCCGCCGTCACGGGCCATCAGGGGAAAAATATGGCCCGGCGTCGCAATGTCCCTGGCGTCACTGTCAGGATCGATCGCAACAGCGACCGTCCGGGCCCTATCAGCAGCGGAAATGCCGGTGGAAATGCCGCGCCGCGCCTCGATCGAAACAGTAAAGGCGGTACCATGCCGGGATTCATTGCGCTGCGCCATGAGGGGCAGGCCCAGCTGCTGCACCCGTTCGCCATTCAGTGACAGACAGATCAAACCGCGGCCATAGCGGGCCATGAAATTGATCGCTTCCGGCGTCGCCATGGCGGCTGGAATTATCAGGTCGCCTTCGTTCTCCCGGCCTTCATCATCTACCAGGATAAACATTCGGCCTTGCCGGGCATCCTCCAGAATTTCTTCGATACTCGATAGATAGGCATGGTCTTCTACAATAATTTCGTTCACAGCGTCTCCTTTTGCGCCAGCCGCGCCACATAGCGGGCCAGCACATCAATTTCCAAGTTGACCCGGTCGCCAATCTCTGCGGTGCCGAAAGTGGTCATCTCTTGCGTATGGGGAATGAAATTAATGCCAAAGCCTTCCTCATCCACTTCATTCACCGTCAAAGATACGCCGTTCAGGCAGACGGATCCTTTCGATGCAATATAGGGCGCTAGGTCGTCGGGCAATGTGAAGCGGAAACGTAATGAATCCCCTTCCGACACGATACCGGTGATTTCCACGATGCCGTCAACGTGGCCCGAGACAATATGCCCGCCCAGTTCATCCCCCAGCTTCAAGGACCGTTCCAGATTGATCGCCGTACCAACCCGCCAGCCGGCCAGATTACTGCAAGCCAAGGTCTCGGCCGATGCAGTGACCGAAAACCAGCCCGGCGCCTTGTCCACCACCGTCAGGCAGACCCCCGAACAACAGATCGAGGCGCCTATCGCGATCAGGGCGCTATCGTATTGCGAGGCGATGACAAATTTTGTATCGCCGGCAGGTTCGACCTTCTGAATCCGGCCGATATCAGTGACTATGCCAGTAAACATACTCTTTATTACGCCTGATGGACGTAGCTTTCCAGTACATCGTCGCCTAAAATTTCGATTGCCTCGCGATGAAAACGCGGCATATTCGCCAGCATAGTCAATCCGATATCACCAACGACCGCCAGACCCTCATCGCCGATTAGGCCGGGTGCGCGAAACCAGGCGAGGTGATCGACCAGTCCAGCGTTTAGAAAAGCCGTGGAAACGGCGCTGCCGCCCTCGACCAATAACCGGTTAATACCGAGCCCCGCCAGGACCTCCAAGGCGGCCTGAAGATTTATCCGGCCCGATCCGGCCAAGGCCGCCGGCAAAATATCCACGCCCAGTTTGTTCAGCGCCGCACTTTTTTGCCCTGGCCCGGTGATCGCCCATACAGGATTATTTTTGGCGCCACGGGCTAGACGGCCATGGCTGGGCAAACGCAATCGGCTGTCCAGCACGACCCGCACCGGTGAACGGCTCAGCATGCCCGGCAGCCGACAGGTCAATTCGGGATCATCCGCCAGGGCTGTGCCGATGCCGACCAGGATGGCATCATGTTCGGCCCGTAGCAGATGGCCTCGCGCACGGGCAAGCGGCCCGGTAATCCACTGACTTTCACCGCTACCAAGGGCGATGCGGCCATCCAGGGTGGACGCCAGCTTTAACGTGACGAGGGGGCGGCCTTGGTTCACCTTCGACAAGAAACCCGCATTCAATACTCTGGCCACCGCATGGTCAGGCAAATCCACCGCGACGCCGGCGGCGCGCAATACCCCGATACCCCGGCCATTGACGCGCGGATCAGGATCTGGAGCGGCAATGACCACCCTGGCGATGCCAGCGGCGATCAGGGCCTCCGCACATGGCGGGGTCTGGCCATGATGGGCGCAAGGTTCCAAGCTGACAAACGCGGTGGCGCCCATGGCCCCGGCGCCTGCCTGTTCCAGGGCCATGGTTTCCGCATGGGGGCGGCCGCCCGGCTGGGTCCAGCCCCGGCCCACGACCAAACCGTGGTGCACCACCACACAGCCCACCGCCGGGTTGGGCCAGACATTACCCAGGCCGCGGCCGGCCAAGGCCAAGGCTATGCCTAGATAATCGTCATCCGAACGTTCTGACACCACGGCATCAATGGTCTTCAGGCTCCTCGTTGCCACCGATTTGGCCAACGAAATCCTCGAAATCACGGGCTTCTCGGAAATTCTTGTACACGGAGGCAAAACGCACGTAGGCCACCGAATCTAGATTCGACAGAGCTTCCATCACCAGTTCACCTACGGTTTCCGAGCGGATCTCGTTCTCGCCTGAACTTTCCAAGCGGCGCTGAATACCGTTCACAACCCGTTCGACCCGCTCTTCATCCACCGGCCGCTTGCGGGTAGCCATTTGGATGGAACGGATCAGCTTGTCCCGGTCAAAGGCAACCCGTTGACCATTCTTTTTCAGGATTGTCAGATCTCGCAGCTGCACCCTCTCGAAGGTGGTGAAGCGCGAACCGCAATCAGCACAAAAGCGCCGGCGACGGATTGCCGCATTGTCTTCCGTGGGGCGGGAATCCTTAACCTGGGTATCGTTATGACCGCAAAATGGGCAACGCATCAGAGCCATCTATCCTCGTTCGCAGTGGGTTCATTATGGGTTCGCGGCAGGCCTTCTAATTCCATGATCCGAGGCGCCCGGTCTCCATAACGCAATCTCTCAGTAAATCGGAAATACCGCGCACAGGGCTTCGACCCTGGCGCGCACGTCCGCCTCGACCGCTTCGTTACCAGCCACCCCGTTACTGGCCAGACCATCCAGGACATCGGCGATCAAATGACCGACGGTCTGAAATTCACCGACGCCAAAGCCCCGAGTCGTCCCCGCCGGCGTACCCAGCCGGACGCCGGAGGTCACCGTTGGCTTCTCCGGATCAAAAGGCACGCCATTCTTGTTACAGGTAATCGCGGCCCGCTCCATAGCCGCCTCGGCAATATCACCAGTCAAACCCTTTGGGCGCAGATCCACCAGCATCAAATGGGTGTCCGTGCCGCCTGATACTATATCCAGGCCGCGTTCCTGCAGTACGACCGCCAGGGCACGCGCATTTTCTATGACCGTGGCGGCATAGGCTTTGAATGCCGGCGTCATGGCCTCCTTGAAGGCAACTGCCTTGCCAGCAATCGCATGCATCAACGGACCACCTTGCAGGCCTGGAAAGACAGCGGAATTAATCTTCTTGCCCAAACTTTCATCGTTTGACAACACCATGCCGCCGCGGGCGCCGCGCAAGGTTTTATGGGTGGTCGTGGTGACCACGTCCGCATAAGGCAAGGGACTAGGGTGGCAACCGCCGGCAACCAAACCGGCAATATGGGCCATATCAACCATCAGCTTGGCCCCAACGCCATCGGCGATATTGCGGAAGGCGGCAAAATCGATCACCCGTGGATAGGCGGAACCGCCGGCTATAATTAATTTTGGCCGATGTTCCCTGGCCAGACGCCCCACTTCGGCAATATCTATCAAGGCGTCCTCGCGGCGCACGCCATATTGCACCGCGTTGAACCATTTGCCTGATTGATTGGGCGGCGCACCGTGGGTCAGATGTCCTCCCGCCGCCAACGACATGCCCAATACCGTATCGCCGGGCTTCAGGATAGCCATGAACGCTGCTTGATTGGCCTGGGAGCCGGAACTGGGCTGCACATTGGCATAGGCACAATCAAAAATAATCTTGGCCCGCTCGATGGCCAGCCGCTCCGCCACATCGACATGCTCGCAGCCGCCGTAATAGCGCCGCCCTGGATAACCTTCGGCATACTTATTCGTCATGACAGAGCCCTGGGCCTGCAAGACCGCACGCGAGACAATATTTTCCGAGGCAATTAGTTCGATTTGTCCCTGTTGGCGCCGTAATTCATCGGCCAGAGAGGCAAATAACTCCGGGTCCCGATCCGCCACATCCTGAGTAAAAAACCCATTCTCGGCTGGGCACTCCATGAGTGCGCGAGTTTGCGACATTCAACAATCCTTTTAGTTCAGGTGGCCCGTTCCGGTACCGGCAAAATTACAGCCGTGATTTGCGCGCGTAACCAGCGATAACGTCTCCTATGAAATTGGCCTTCGAGTGTGCTTGCATACCATATGTAGGTGTCGGTGCCAACGCATCACAGCCCAACATCAGCCGAACGAGTCGGGAATTTACCCTCGACCCAGTCCCAGTTCTGTTCAACGACAATTACTTGAAGCGATACTGGAGCACTCATTTGATATAGAGAGCATTGCACCAGCGGGCATTGGCGATATTGTTTTCATGGTTTGCGCGGAGGATATTCAGGGCAAATCTGCGGGCCCTGGCGAAGATGCCGGGCCGAGTATCCGGCCGCCCGCCCCGTTTTCGAAGCATGTATTCCAGTTTCCGCACCGCCAGCCGCGACTATTCAACTTCAGATACATTTATCGGCCCAACGATTGAAACCTCAAGCGGGGTTACAGGATCGAGAGCGGAAACCTTACCGACGTGCTGATGGTATATAACTCCACCAGGTAGCTTCGCCTCTGTCCTGTCCCGCGCGGTGCCATGATCTAACCAGCGTCTTCAGACGGGTTCCGCCTTAGGCAGCCCGCCGCAGCTCCAGCCGCGCCCAAACGATTTTCAACGCAGTAACCAGCTCGGTCATCATGGCTTCATCATGAAACGGCGTCGGCGTAAAGCGCAGCCGTTCCGAGCCGCGGGGCACCGTGGGATAGTTAATGGGCTGTACATAAATACCAAATTCGTCCAATAACTCATCGGAGACCTGTTTGCATAATGCCGCATCACCGACCAGCAAAGGTACAATATGGCTGACCGAAGGCATCAGGGGTAGATCGGCTTCACGAAACAGCCGCTTCAACGTCGCCGCCCGTTCCTGATGCCTGTGCCGCTCCACATCCGACATTTTCAGGTGCCGCACACTCGCCAAAGCACCGGCGGCAATCACCGGTGCAAGAGAGGTGGTGAAAATAAAGGAAGAGGCATAACTGCGGATCACATCGACCAGATCGGCGGATGCCGTAATATAGCCGCCCATGACGCCAAATGCCTTGGCCAGAGTACCTTCGATAATATCCAATTGCGCCATAACACCGTCACGCGCCGCAACGCCAGCCCCGCGCGGGCCATACATGCCCACCGCATGAACTTCATCAAGATAGGTCAAGGCGCCATATTGTTTTGCGATTCTGCAAATCTCGCCAATCGGAGCGACGTCGCCATCCATAGAATAGACCGATTCAAAAGCCACTATCTTCGGCTCCTTGGGGTCGGATTGGGTCAAAAGTTCAGCCAGATGAGAGGTGTCGTTGTGGCGCCAGATCCGCTTCGAACCGCCGCCATGACGAATACCATCGATCATCGAGGCATGGTTCAGA
>CAUZBE010000163.1:0-6859 GCA_963577885.1 Alphaproteobacteria bacterium | reverse complement strand
GATAAGGATAATCCCGACAGTCAGGGTTTTCTCTGTATTCGTGGCCAGGCTTTGAAGCAGATCATCGACATACCGTGCGAGTGTTAGCCCAGTAATTGTAATGTCTTGACCTTCACCATTAGCTACGCGCAGAGGTTTTCTCAGCGTCCCACGCATTGAACCAAGCCCTTGACTACGCGACCGACCTCAAGAATTTTCATGAGGGGAGCCATCATAGGAAAATTGTTCCGGTTCTCGTTTCAACGAAGGCGCTACGGGTTCCGGATGAACAGCAGCATGCCGGTATCCTTTCATTGCCGCATCAGCTCAAAACTGTTGACCAGCATCGTGTTAATATGCGTCGCTCGACTATCTTTGTTAGGCCTCCGGTTCGGCAGGAACCGACAGGCGCAGTTAGACCCCGGCGGGAGCGAGTTTGCCATGCAAGCGGATTATGTCATCGTTGGTGCCGGCTCGGCCGGCTGTGTGCGGGCCAATCGGTTGACGGAAGACCCCAATACGCGCGTGATCCCGCTTGAAGCGGGGGGCAAGGACTGGAATCCTTATATCCACATTCCGGCCGGTTACATCAAGCTTCTGGACCATACCACGATTACCTAGGGCTTCACGACCGCCAAGGAAGCGGATTTGAACGGCCGTGAAATCCCCTATCCGCGTGGCAGGGTTCTGGGCGGGTCGAGCTTGATTAACGGAATGATCTATATGCGCTCCCAACCCGAGGATTGCGACCATTGGTCACAGCTCGGCAATCGCGGCTGGGGAGCGAAGGACGTTTTTCCCTTCTTCCGCAAAGCCAAAAACTGGGAAGGCCCGGCCGACGAAGTACATGCAAAGGGAGGACCGTTATCCACATCCCTTACTCGTGACCAGCCGGAACTGTGCAGGGCTGCGATCGAGGCGGGCCAGGAAATGGGCTGGGAATACCGCGAAAATTTGAACGATCTGCCGCATCATCTGGGCGACCACATTGGCTGGGTCCAGAAGACGCGGGGCGAACGGTTCCGCGCAAGCACCGCCCTATCCTATTTACGCCCAGCGATGAACCGGGCGAACCTGGAGATCGTCACGAATGCCCTGGTGCATAGGCTGATTCTGGATGGCAAGCGCGCCGTTGGGGTCGAATTCTCGCGCGGCGGCGCCACGGAGCGCGCCGACGCGGCGGTGGAGGTGATCGCTTCCGCTGGCGCAATCGGCTCCTCTCAGATCCTGCAATTGTCCGGCATCGGCGATCCTGACCATCTGGACCACATCGGCGTTGACGTGCAACATGAGCTGCGTGGGCGTCGGGAGGGATTTCCAGGACCATTTCATCGTCCGAGTGCAGGCCGACGTAAAGGGCATCCCGACATTGAATGGACGTTCCCGCGGCATCCGTTTTGCTGGCGAGCTTATGAAATATGCCCTGCAAGGGCGCGGGATGCTGACCTATGCCGCGTCACTGGTGGCTGCCTCGGTGAAGGTGTTACCCCAATCGGCGACGCCCGACGTGCAGGCGCTGTTCTCATCGGGAAGTTTTGCCCCTGGACCGAAGCGGAAGCTCGACACGAAACCCGGCATGACGACCGGGTTGTGGCAGATGCGGCCGGAAAGCCGGGGCTATGTCGACGCTCGTTCTTCTGACCCACACGAGCAGCCGGCGATTAACCCCAATTATTTGGCCGAAGATCGGGACTGGTTCAATTCGCCGGCTCTAAAACGCTATGTAGTCGCCGAAAACGTTCCGGGTGGGGATGTCCAGAGCGACGACGAACTCCTGCATTACGCGCGCCAATACGGCACGACGGTGTTTCATGCGACCAGTTCGTGCCGGATGGGCCCCGACCCAATGTCAGTGGTGGACGGCAGGCTGCGCGCGCATGGGATGGAAGGGTTGCGTGTCATCGATGCCTCGGTCATGCCGGCGGTGACTTCGAGAAACACCAACGCGCCGACCATTATGATCGCCGAGAAAGGTGAGGCGATGCTGAAAGAGGACGCGCGGTCCCGGCAATCTACGGTACATTCTCTCCGTCATGGAGCGTAGTGCGGCCAGCGCGCATGAGGGAAGCCATGCCGATCAATCACCGGCGCCAATGTCGGCTTTTAGCACATATAGTCGGCAAACGCCCCTGACCGCAATTTCTGCTGTGCCCCCGATATCGAGTACTCACGGCCGAAGCATGGACCGTCGAAGATGGCACGGACCACCCATCACACGGCGTCGCCAGGCTTCTAGGTCGGGTCCCTTTTACCCAGTCCCCGATTGTTGAAAGTTACTCCAATAATCGGGAAATACCCCATGGGCCCCCGTCATCGACAGAGGGCGGCGGAGGGAGGGGGACTCGAACCCCCGCAACGCCATTACGCGTTGACGGATTAGCAATCCGTTGCATTACCGCTCTGCCATCCCTCCAGAACGCTGCGAGTACGTCTTCTAACTAGCGCTCCGATACCTGTCAATGGCATTGGCATCAGACGGATCATGGAGTCGAAATAATACGAACCTTTATCAAAAAAATATTTTCAGCCATTTAATAACCACCCCTATTTCGAAGATTTTAGTGAGTTTTCGGGGTTCAATTACGCGTGACCGCATCCTAGTTTATTTTCTAAAATTAATTTTTGTGTTTGTCCTAGTTAGCCAGGATAAGGATCCTTTAATCCACTGTTTTATCTACCTTAACTGGTTCTGTGGGTAGGATTGTTGAAACGCCACTCGCATTCCTTCAAAAATAGCCCGAAATGCTCCCTGGGAACAAGACCATGCGCCGCGCTTCTCCACAGCCCGCTTGGCACCGTCACGCTTTTGCGCCGGCAGATTATCGCGCACAACGATATCGCCTTTCTGAAGGGTGGCTTCGTCATTGCCCCGCAAGGCCGCCAGGTTCAACCACTTGTGCGCTGCCACGTAATCCAGCAGCGCGCCTTTCTGGCCGGTCGAATACATCAACCCCAGCTGCAGTTGCGCGACACATACGCCGGCTTCCGCCTGCTGAAAGCAATTTTCCGTATGGGCCTTCAAAGATCTTGCCATCATTTCCTCCATTCGACGGACATTCTTTATCAATGTCGTCGCTGGGAAAATCATTACCCGAAATAGTTAAGTGTAAGTACGTGGTACATATGAATTTTGATAAAAATTTTTACTAGTACGCAAGACATAATTAGTGCAGCCTGCCACCGATAAAGTTAACCGGTCCGTTTGCAATAAGAGATTGGCGACGGCACTCAGGCCGGAATATTCATGCCGCGGACCAGGGCGGGACGCGCCATCAGGTTATCGTACCAACGATTGACGTTGGGAAAATCGGCCAGATTGACTTCCTGCCAGTCAAAGCGGAAGACCCAAGGCAGGGTCGCGAAATCGGCGATGGATAGATCGCCGGCCAGATATTCATGCCCCGCCAGGCGATTATCCAAAACCCCATAAAGACGACGGCATTCGGTGTAATAGCGGTTGATGGCATAGGGCACCACCTCCTTGGCCGCCCGCTTGAAATGATGCACCTGGCCAAAGATTGGTCCGATGCCGCCCATTTGAAACATTAGCCATTGAATCACTTCATAGCGCGCCGACATCTCCACCGGCATGAACTTACCGGTCTTCTCCGCCAGGTACATCAGAATGGCGCCGGATTCGAAAACCGTGTAAGGCTGGCCACCTGGGCCGTCCTGATCGATGATCGCGGGGATCTTACCGTTCGGGTTGATGGCGATATATTCCGGCGTGAACTGATCGTCCTGGCCGATGTTGATTGGATGGATGTTGTAATTCAGACCGCATTCCTCCAACATGATAGAGGCTTTTTTGCCGTTCGAGGTCTTCCAACTGTATAAATCGATCATGGCTTATCTATCCCTGTTCGGCTGTTTACTGAGGTACTATCATGCCCTTGGCCACCGCGGGCCGGACCGTCGTGCCAGCCACAAAATGCTCCAGTAGACGGTCTTGTTTCGCTTCGCTTAATCTGCTCTTTCTGATGTAACCCATAATAACACCTCATCGGCATTATCTAGGACAGACCCTTTTTTAAATAATAATAATTCTCGTATTTGTCCTTACCTTGCAATCTTATGTATTTTCTTCAATGGGCTCGCCATCCAAATCACGCATCATTTGGCGAATGTCATCCGCCGCCGCCGCCAATCTGTCCGGCATCTGGCTGCGAGCCACGATTGAGGCGCCAAAGCGGCCTTCGCGGTAAAACGGATATGAGCCCAAGCCCACGTCGGGATACTTTTCCTGCAAGGCGGTCAAGCCCTTGGCCAGCACTCCTTCCGCCAAATGTACGGCGATAGAGATAGACCGCACCGGGTCGCCACCCACCAGTTCATGTTTCAGGCTATGAAACATGGCCTGGCAGACGGCGGGGATGCCCGCCATGACATAGACATTTCCAACCCGAAAGCCGGGCGCCTTGCTAACCGGGTTTTCCACCATTGCCGCCCCCGCCGGGGTGCGGGCCATGCGCATGCGCGCCTCATTTAATTCGGCACCCGTATGGGCATAATGCGCCTCCAGGATCGCCACGGCTTCTGGATTATGATCCACTTTCAGGCCAAAGGCCGTGCCGATGCTATCGGCCGTAATATCGTCGTGGGTGGGGCCAATGCCCCCCGTCGTAAAGACATAGTCAAAGCGGGCCCGCAGCGCATTGACCGCGGCCACGATGTCCGCTTCGATGTCCGCCACCACGCGGCACTCGTGCAGCTGCACTCCGACCTCGTTCAAGGCCTCCGCCAGAAAGCTTAGGTTTTGATCCTTGGTCCGGCCGGAAAGTATCTCATCACCAATGATGATGACGGCGGCGGTTATGGTCTTTGGGAGATCGGGCATAATTTATTGGCCTTCTCATGTGACGGTGTTCGTCAAATTATAGCACCCCCGAAACAGAACGGCGATTGCGCCCTGCTCTGGGCACGGTTAATTTACCAGCATGCAATTTCCCGACACCTTGATACACGGCACCCTGTTGCGCCGCTACAAACGCTTTTTAGCCGATATATTGCTGGATGATGGCCGGGAGATCACAGCCCATTGCGCCAACCCAGGCGCCATGCTGGGCCTGAAGGAGGCTGGCGCCGAGGTTTGGCTGTCGCCCTCGCGCAATCCCAAGCGCAAGCTGCAATACAGCTGGGAACTAATGCAGGCCGACGGGGGCCTTGTTGGCATCAATACCGCGCACCCCAACGGCCTGGCCGCCGAAGCAATTGAGGCCGGCAAAATCGTCCCGTTGCAGGGTTATGACGGTTTGCGGCGAGAAGTTAATTATGGTCAGAACTCCCGTGTCGACCTGCTGTTGGAACAGGCAGGCCGGCCGGACTGTTATGTGGAAGTCAAGAATGTGCATTTAATGCGGCAACAGGGCCTGGCGGAATTCCCGGATTCGGTTACCAAACGGGGCGCCAAACATCTAGTAGAATTGGGCGATATGGTCGCGGCTGGACATCGGGCAGTAATGTTTTATCTGGTACAAAGGACCGATTGCGACCGGTTTGCCATTGCCGGGGACATCGATCCGACGTATGCCAACGAACTACATCTGGCCATGGGGCGTGGCGTTGAAGCAATCTGTTACGATTGCACTATCGATACCACGGGCATTCAGGTGCAGGGCCCGCTCACGCTCGAGATTTGATTTTGGGGAACAGAGCAAATGAACTATGTAGCTGCCGAAACAGCACCAGATGAAAATACCGGTCTGATCAAAATTTATGGACCGGATGATTTTAAGGCCATGGCCCGCGCCGGCCGGCTGGCCGCCGAATGCCTGGATATGATAGGCCCATATGTAAAGCCCGGGGTTACGACAGACTACCTGAACACGATCGTACACGATTTCATCATCGATCATGATGCCTATCCATCGCCCCTGAACTATCGCGGCTTTCCCAAATCCGTCTGTATTTCCATCAACCACGTGGTTTGCCACGGCATTCCCGGCGATCGGGTGCTGAAGGACGGTGATATTATGAATATCGACGTCACCGTCACCCTGGAGGGCTGGTACGGCGACAGCTCGCGGATGTATTTCGCTGGCAAACCGAAATTGAAGTCGCGGCGCCTATGCGATGTTACCTATGAAGCGATGATGCGCGGCATCTCGGTGGTCAAACCGGGCGCTACCCTGGGCGATATCGGGCACGCCATTCAAAGCTATGCCGAGGGCGAGCGCTATTCGGTGGTACGGGATTTCTGCGGCCACGGTCTGGGCCGGGTTTTCCACGATGCCCCCAACGTGCTGCATTATGGCGCCGCCGGGAAAGGTCTGGAACTGCGCGAAGGCATGTTTTTCACCATCGAACCGATGATCAACCTGGGCGGCTGGGAAGTGAAGATGAAGGACGATGGCTGGACGGCGGTGACCCGGGATAAATCCCTCTCGGCCCAATTCGAACACTCCCTGGGCGTCACCGCGGACGGAGTACAAATCTTCACCACCTCGCCCAAGGGGCTGCACAAGCCGCCCTACGACTGACAGCAGGCCCGAATACGAACTGCTTGATCTCATGCTGTTTGGCGCCATTCTCTGGGGCGATGTCAAACCCCTGGCCAAGCGGCTAATCGATCAATTCGACGGTCTGGCCGGGGTTTTATCGGCAGACATCCACGCCCTGGAAGGGACCGGCCTGGGCGAGACCACCATCGCCACCTTAAAGACATCCCAGGCCGCGGCCCTGCATTTAAGCCGGGCGCAGTTAGTGGCGCAGCCCACTGTCAGTCCCCGGCAGGCCCTGTTGGATTATTGCCAGACCGCCATGGGTCATGACAAGACCGAGGCCTTCCGCATCATCTTTCTCAACCGCAAGAACCGCCTGATCACGGACGAGGTGCGGAAACGGGGCACCATCGATCACACCCCCGTCTATCCGCGTGACG
>CAUZBE010000162.1:0-6860 GCA_963577885.1 Alphaproteobacteria bacterium | reverse complement strand
TGCGTTACCCAATTGGCGGTTGCCGCGGCGACCTCGCCGTCGTTTTCCGCCGTCATGATGTGGCATTGTTGCCAATGGTCGTAATTCTTAGGCCTGTGCGCTGGGTCTGGCCTGCATGCGTTCATGCCAGGCGACGATATTCTTCAAATTCTGATCAATAGGCTGATCCACGCCGGCGAAAAAATCGAGAAAGCCGAACAGTAGAATGTCAGCCAGGGTGAGCCGCTCGCCTGCGACGAATGACTTGCTGGCCATCTGGCCATCCAGCCATTGCAATTTATCCTGGCATGCCGCTTTCAGCTCGTCGGCCGCCTGGGGTATGCAGCGCATGCGGTCCTGGAACATTTTCAGGCCGGTGGAGAAACGGAAGCCATTGCCCATGGGCTCGCAAATATTCAGATCAATGCGCCGGGTCCACATGCGGGTCTCGGCCTTTTCCTCCGCCGTCGTGCCGATAAGCGGTGGTTCGGGGTGCTTGTCCTCGAGATATTCGCAGATCACGGTAATTTCGGCCAAAATGCTGCCGTCACCCAGTTCCAGGGCCGGGCATTGTCCGGCCGGATTAAGTTTCAGATAATCCGCCTGGCGATTGACGCCGGCCCTGATATCAACCTCTTCCCTGGCCAGTTCGATGCCTTTTTCGGCCATGAACATGCGGACCACACGAGGATTTGGACCTCGGGAATTGTATAATTTCATGCTGCTGCCCCCATGGATCGGTTTTAGTCTGCCAGCGCATGTAAAACCAGCCGGGCCTAAATGGCAAGCATTGTCGTGCCGCTATTTGCGGCCGCCGGCCAAACGGGCGGCGTCGGGATGGGCGCGCAGGCGGGACATGGCAAAAACGCCCAGGAACGGCCCGATCGCTAGCGCAGCAAAGGCATATTGCCAACCCCACGCGGCGGCCAGGGGCGGCACCAAATGCACCGTGAACAGGGTCAATAGAAAGCCGACAGAGGTTTGCACGGTCAGCATGGTACCAATGTATTCCGGTGGTGACAGTTCAGCGATCGAGGCTGAAAATTGCGCCGAATCCGCGACTATGGTGACGCCCCAGACCGCGGCCAATAGGCTTAGCAGCCACGGCGAGGCGCCGAATAGAAAGCCTATCCCCAAGGCGCATAGGCCCGATGCGGTCATCGCGCCCATGGTCAGGGTCGTGCGGCCATAACGGTCCGCGATGGCGCCGCCCAACAGGCAGCCAATGGCGCCGCCAATGCCCATGGCGCCAAATGTCGCCAGGCGCGACCACCAGGCCGCCGGCTCCGCCTCCATGACTTCACGAAAGGAGGCATCCAAGAACACCACCAGCCAGGCCCACATGGCGTATAATTCCCACATATGGCCCAAATAGCCGAAGTTCGCCCAGCGCAGGGCCGGCCGGCGAAAGGCCTGCAGGGCGACCCCGGGGCTGAACCGTGGCGCGGGCGCAAGGTTTGGCCCCAGGCCCACCAGATTGATCAGCAGTGCTGACAGCAGGGCCAGGGCCGAGGCGGCCAGCAGGGTGAATTGCCAATCGACACCGCCAAAGGCGTTAAACAGATGCGGCGCCGCCGAACCCAGGGTCAAGGCGGCGACCAGCATACCCATCAGCAAACCCACATCGTCGCGGGCCCAACTGACCGCCATCTTCATGCCAACAGGATAGATCCCCGCCATGCAGGCGCCGGTGACAAAACGCAGGACGAAGACCAGCGCGGAGGCCGGCGCCACTACCAACAACAGGGCGTTGGCCAAGGCAGCCACCAGGGCGGAGGCCATGAAAAATCGGCGTGGGTCCAGGCGGTCGGCCAGGCCCAGCAATGCGGACGTCACGGTGCCGGCAACAAATCCGATTTGCACGGCAGAGGTCATCATGGAGGCCTGCTGGGGTGAAAGGCCGTATTCGGCGATCAGTGACGGCACCACGGCGGAGGCGGAGAACCACAGGCTCATGGCCGCCACCTCGCAAAAAGCCAGCAGTGCCAGAGACCAGCCGCGCCGCCCATGTCCCAATTCCGCACCCCCTGAACACAAGCGCCTACTGGCCGCAATTTTGCACGCTGGCCCAGCCGGTTTCATGCTAGGACTAGCGCGAAATCCACCTGCCGGGTGCGTCATTTTTAGGACCTGATCATAGCGGAACTTTCTCGTATGGACGATCACAACAATGACAGCGCGGCGATGATTGCGGGGCGGTAATTTCGGGCCCATTGACGGTCATGCTGGCGATCACCCCGGCATCTGTTCTGGACGTCTTGGCAATGGGCATATACGGCATAGAGCGGAACGGTGAGATTAACAGCCAATACGGCAACCTGCTCATGCGCTGGCGCATTATTCCGCAATTGATGGCGGTTGGGGTCATGGTGTTATTGTTTTACCTTAACCAAGGTTAGATGACGGGGCGGGCAGGAAAAATCTCATGGTCAAGCTGACGAAAATTTATACCCGTGGCGGCGACAGCGGTGAAACCAGCCTGAGCGACGGCAGCCGCGTACCCAAGGATGACCTGCGGGTCGCCGCCTATGGCGATGTTGACGAGTTGAACGGTGTCATTGGCCTGGCGCGGCTACATGCCACGGGTGCCGCGGACGAGATGCTGGCCCGCATCCAGCACGATCTGTTCGACCTTGGCGCCGATCTGTCCACCCCCATCGTCGCGGCGCCTAAGCACCCGCCCCTGCGCATTCTGGACGGCCAGGTTGAGCGGCTGGAGCGGGAAATCGACAGCCTGGGGGAAAGCCTATCAACCTTGAACTCCTTTGTCCTGCCCGGCGGCACGCCACTGGCGGCACAATTGCATCTGGCCCGTACCGTGGCTCGGCGGGCGGAACGCCTGGCCACCACCCTGGCCGGACGGGAAGAGATCAATCCCTCGGCCCTGCGTTATCTTAACCGCCTGTCCGATCACCTGTTCCAACTGGCCCGACACGCCAATGACGACGGCAAGACCGACGTCCTGTGGCAGCCGGGCATCAACCGTTAGGCCTGCACATTTGCGGCTCTTGAGCCATTCCAAACTACTGCAAATTACACTACGAGGCAGACAGTCTTTGTTATCGTCATTGTCGGGCTTGACCCGACAATCCAGGGCAACAAACTCAGGCGTCTGCGGCTTTGGATCGCCATGGGGCTTTGAGGGTCTCGGCTTCGCCACGCCCGAAGGTGACGTAGTATCGTGTTATATGCATTTTCAAAATAAAAATGCTCTTGCGGGGTGCTAAAAAACTCGAAAATCCAGCCTATTTTCGTCATATCCGCGTTCGCGGGTATGACGAAAAGTTAGCGACCCGAGGCGGTCAAAAACGTTTTTTAGTAGCCTGCCAAGGCTTCAGCCAGCGGGCCAGGCCATGGCCCAGGGTAACCATACGCGCCACCGCGCCGGGACCGCCCACATAGGCGGCGATCATCTTATGTGCCTCATCGGGCAAGGCGGCATTATCCAGACGTAACTGGGCTAGGCGGCCACCTTCAAGTCGGGCCCGTTCGTGGACCTGCTGCGCCGACCGCGCGATCGTCCCGTCTGCCTGCAAGGGCGCAAAACCCGATTGAATTAAAGCCAACAGACCGGGCCAATGGGCCAAATGGCGCCATAAGGTCGCCAGCACCTCGTTTTCTTTCCGCTCCCCCCAGCCGCCAAGATGCCTGATCTCGTTCAATAGGCTCCAGGTATCGGGGTAAAGATCAGCTTGAGCCAGAAGCGGTCGCAGCGGCGGCCAGGCCGGCGGGGCGAGTGGGGGATCGTCGGGCGCAGAGCCTGATGGCGCGGACACCAAATCGGTCAGGGCCAGCATGTTCATGCCGTTGGAGCGGTTATAGGCATCGAGAATGCCCCGGATCGCCGGCAGATCATCGCCGCCGATCCCGGCACAAGCCAGCTGCCCCGGCGCCAATGCAATGGGCAGGGGCAAATCCGCCGCTGCCACCAGCCGCGCCAGGGCTACTGCCGGCTGCCCCGTCTGATACAGGGGCTTCACCGCCTGCCAGGCGGCGGCCAGGCCGCCATCGACATCATACAAAGAACGCCAGATGGAGGTAATCAGCGGAATTTCCATGGTAGCGCGGATATCGGCGAAAATTGCCGCGGTCTCTCCCGTCGCCTCCGCCTCGGAAATGGCGGAAACCGGGTCGCGCCCAAACCGTCCTGCCATCATCAGGCCGTTTGCGATGAGGCATAAGGCTGGCGCAGGGCGCGTTCGACCATTTCCAGGCGGTCTTGTCCATAGAACATATCGCCACCAACAAAAAAGGTCGGCGAGCCAAACACGGAGCGTTCGATCGCCTCCGCCGAATTGGCCCGATACTTGGCCTGTATTTCCTCCGTCAAGGCCGCCTCCAGCAGGGGCGCCGGGTCCAGGCCAACGCTTTCGGCGATCTTTGTAAGGGTTCCACGGTCGGCCAAATCCGCATCGAGGCGCCAATGATCACGCAGCATGGCATGGGCCAACTGGTCCACATTGTGGCCCTGGGTTAGGCCGGCAATCACCGTACCGTTGCACAACGCCATGTCCTTGCGGTGATGGGCGGGAAAGCCTTCCATTACCGGGGCGCCGCGCTCCTCCGACCAGCGGTCGATCTCCCGGCGAAAAAAATAGGCCCGCTGCTTGGAGCTGCGCTCGCGAAACGACGAGGACCCATTGGCCGGCACGACCAGGTCCAGATCCACCGGCCGGTGCACAATGGTGCGGCCCGCGGCTTGGGCGATTTCCATAAACCGGGCCGAGCCGAGATAAGCGAAAACGGAATGGGCAGAATAAAAATACTCAATTTCTGACATGCTGTGCTCCAATCTATCGAAGGATCTTTTATCTGTTTCCAGTCTAGCAGTGGAGCCCCGGCTCTTGCGATTATCAATACGCGTCGCTACGATTTTGTATCAAAATATTTAGGAGACATTGGACATGACCATTCCCATCCGCACTATCGACCATGTGGTGGTCATGGCCGCCGATATCGAACGCGCCATAGCGTTTTATTGCGACGTTCTGGGTGGCAGGGCCCGGTATTTGCAGCGCTTTCGCGACGGCCGGCTGTCCAGTCTGCCGATTGAGCTGGGCGGCGCGGTCGTCAATCTGCAACGCCTTGACCAGCCCGCCTATATCGTCGCGGAACGGTTGGAATCCGGCACCGTTGATGTCTGTTTCCGCTGGGACGGCACCATCGCCGAGGCGGTGGCCTATCTAAACCAGACCGGGGTCCAGGTCATCGAAGGGCCGGTGCCGCGTTGGGCCGCCGACGGGGTCTGGGGTCAATCGGTCTATTTCCGCGACCCGGACGGCAATCTGCTGGAATTTCTCTCGACGGCGGAGCCTACCGAGCCATTATTTACAGAGTAACCGGCTGATCGCGGCCTTTTGCCGCGATAAGTGCCGCCACGCGTTGACTCGCCTTTCGCCCTTCACTATTTTGCGGCGCAGCATTAACCAGCGGGCGCGATAATCCGTCCGCCCGGCACGCAGGCAACGGGATCCCGCGCGACCGGAAGATCATTCCCCTGAGAAGAGGCCGCCGATGAAAGTTCTCGTCGCCGTCAAGCGTGTGGTTGACTACAACGTCAAGGTCCGGGTTAAGTCCGATCAAACCGGGGTCGACCTGTCCAACGTCAAGATGTCCATGAACCCGTTCGACGAAATAGCGGTCGAAGAGGCTCTGCGCATGAAAGAAGCCGGCACGGTAGACGAAATCATCGCCGTTTCAATCGGTGTGCAGCAGTGTCAGGAGACCATCCGTACCGCCCTGGCCATGGGCGCCGACCGCGGCATCCTGGTGAAAACCGACGAGGTTATAGAGCCTCTGCATGTGGCCAAGGTCCTGAAGGCAGTGGTAGATGAAGAACAGCCGGGCCTGGTCATCCTGGGCAAACAGGCGATCGACGATGACTGCAATCAAACCGGTCAGATGCTGGCCGCCCTGTTGGGCTGGCCGCAAGGTACCTTCGCCTCCAAGATCGAATTTGCCGACGGCACCGCCAACGTAACCCGTGAAGTGGACGGCGGTCTGCAGACCCTGACCCTGAAGCTGCCGATGATCGTCACCACCGATCTGCGCTTGAACGAGCCGCGCTATGCCTCATTGCCTAACATCATGAAGGCGAAGAAGAAGCCCATTGATGAAAAGACGCCGGAAGATCTGGGCGTCGATATGGCGCCGCGCCTGACCACCCTGACCGTGGCGGAGCCGCCCAAGCGGGTAGCCGGGGTGATCGTGGCGGATGCGGCCGAACTGGTACAAAAGTTGCGTAACGAAGCGGGGGTGATCTGATGTCCGTCCTGGTAATTGCCGAACACGATAACGCCGAACTGAAACCGTCGACCCTGGCCGCCGTAACCGCCGCTACTGCCCTGGGTGGCGATGTGGATGTTCTGGTGGCCGGCAGCGGTTGCGCGGCAGTCGGCGAGGCGGCGGCGAAAGTCACCGGCGTGGCCAAGGTGATGGTTGCGGATGCACCGGAATACACCCACATGCTGGCCGAACCCATGGCGGATCTGGTGGTCCCCCTGGCGCGGAATTACGCCGCCGTTCTGGCGGTAGCGAATACGGTGGGCAAGAACTTCATGCCCCGGGTCGCAGCACTTTTGGATGTCTCGCAGATCTCGGAAATTTCGGCCGTCGTTAGCCCCGATACCTTTATCCGGCCGATTTATGCCGGCAATGCCATGGCGACGGTGCAATCGTCCGACGCCATAAAAGTCATCACCGTGCGCGCCACGGGTTTTGAGAAGGCGGCGGCCGAGGGCGGTTCGGCGGCCGTGGAAAGCATCCCTGCGGCAGGCGATCAGGGCCTGTCGTCTTTCGTGAGCGACGAGCTATCAAAATCCGAGCGGCCGGAACTGACGGCGGCGAAGATCATCATCTCCGGTGGCCGCGGCATGCAGTCC
>CAUZBE010000161.1:0-6872 GCA_963577885.1 Alphaproteobacteria bacterium | reverse complement strand
GCGCCACCAGAGGAACCTGGGCCAAATCATCGGCGGAAAACAACTCTGCTCGCAGGCCGTCGTCGATATCGTGATTGTCGTAGGCGATATCGTCAGCCAGGGCGGTCACCTGTGCCTCCGGTCCGGCGTAGGTCGCCAATTCCAGATTATGACGAGCGATATATTCCGCCGTGGCCAGGGGTAGAGGATCATCTAGCACCGGCCCATTATGTTTCACGGTGCCTTCAAGGGTCTCCCAGGTAAGGTTTAAGCCGGCAAAATCTGCATACCGGTGTTCCAACTGGGTAATCACGCGCAAGGCCTGGGCATTATGATCGAAGCCGCTATGGGGTTGCATCAACCTATCCAATGCGTCTTCGCCGGCATGGCCGAACGGCGTGTGACCCAGATCATGGGCCAGGGCCAGCGCCTCCGCTAAATCCTCGTTCAGACCCAACGCACGGCAGATGGAGCGGGCGATCTGCGCCACCTCCAATGAATGGGTCAGACGGGTGCGGTAATGATCGCCTTCGTGATAGACGAAAACCTGTGTCTTGTACTGCAAGCGACGAAATGCGGCGGAATGGATAATCCGGTCACGGTCCCGCTGAAAGGCCGTGCGGGTGGCACTTTCAGACTCGGCAAACAAACGTCCCCGGCTCATTTCGGGACGGCTGGCATAAGGGGTAAGGGTCTCTGGGCTGGCCATGGCCGTTAACCTAGCGCCATTTACCCCAGGTGGGAACTGATTGACTTTTCAGCCATCAATCGTACATTCAGTTAGCCTATTGGTGACAAGGTGACTGAATGTCTGAAATTACGCAACAAGATGCGGCGGCGGGCGATGTAACCCTAACCGGGGACGCCGCCAGGCGAATTGCCTTTCTGATGCAACAGGAAGGCGAAAACGCGAAACTGCGTATTGAAGTGCAGGGCGGTGGCTGTTCCGGCTTCAGCTATGGTTTCAAGTTCGACACTCAGATCAACGACGATGATCTGGTCATCAAACTCGACGATGCGGTGGTTCTGATCGATGAAACCTCTCTACAATTTTTAGGCGGCGCCAAGATCGACTATGTCGAGGATTTGATGGCCGCCGCGTTCCGCATCGAAAACCCCAACGCTTCGTCCGCCTGCGGCTGCGGCACCTCTTTCGCCATCTAGTTCATTTTCGAATCTGGCCCAGCCAACCGGCCACCCACAGGATCATAATCAATGGGTGGGGGAGTGGGCGGCTGGCCCTTTCCACTAATATCGAAAACCTTCCAGATTGGGCCTTGCCATTATCGTGGCGACCGTGGCTGTATGGGGCCCATGAGAATCGCTACATGGAATGTTAATTCGATCAAGGCGCGCCTGCCCCGCGTCCTGGAATGGCTGGAACAGGCCCAGCCCGATGTGGCCCTGCTGCAGGAATTGAAGGTCACGGACGAGTCCTTCCCCTACCAGCCCATCGAAGATCTTGGCTACAACACCGCCGTGCACGGGCAAAAGACCTATAATGGCGTTGCCATTCTGTCTAAGCGGCCCATCGAAGATATCCAACGAGGCCTGCCCGGCGACCCTGGCGACGAACAGGCCCGCTATATCGAGGCCATCATCGATACCGTGCGCGTTGCCTCTATTTATCTGCCCAACGGCAACCCGACGGATAGCGAAAAATATCCCTACAAGCTGGCCTGGATGGATCGCCTGGTTACCCATGCCAAGAAGTTGTTAGAGTACGAGGAGGCAATGGTTCTGGGCGGTGACTACAACATCATCCCCGAAGACCGCGACTGCCATGACCCGGCGGGTTTTGCCACGGACGCCTTGTGTCTGCCGGAAAGCCGGGCCAGGTGGCGGCAATTACTTTATCTCGGCCTGACGGAAGCCTTCCGCGCCCGGCATCCCGATATCACCGCCTATAGCTATTGGGACTACCAAGCCGGCGCCTGGCAAAAGGACAACGGCGTCCGCATTGATCATCTTTTATTGAGCCCGCAGGCGGCTGACCGTCTGGGTGATACGCAGATCGACCGCACGCCCCGTGGCAAGGAACGCCCCTCGGATCACACGCCGGTGTGGTGCGAGATCCTGGAATAGCCCGAAGCGGCTCTACGCGACCGCGGGCAGGCGCAGGCGGAAATCGTTTTTCATCGAGAGGTCGCGCCCGCGCAACAGAAATAGGGAATGGTTGGCCATGCTGGCGCCCCCACGTTGCCGGGCCATGGTATCCGCCACGTCACGGTCATAGACCGATGAGGTCGGCATCAGACGCAAGGTCATGCCACGACGGGGTTGATTTGAAGTATTGATCTCGGAGCCATGGGCCAAATAGATATCATGAAAGGACATCTGCCCAGCCTGCAGGATCAAGTCCTCCGCCTCGGCCTCATCATATTCCGAGGGCTGTAATTCCTGCTGCAGGGTGTATTCTGGATTATCTTTTTGCTCATGGCGCATCAGGCGCCTGGCTTTGTGGGAACCCGGAATAAGCTGCAGGCAACCGTTCTCAACCGAGGCATCGTCCACCGCGATCCATACCGTGCAGGTGGCCAGCGGGCGGATCGGCCAATATTCCCCATCCTGATGAAAAGGCGTTTTCTTGCCATTGACCGCCGGCTTGGCGAAAAAGCTCATATTCCACAGCGCGATATCCGGGCCTATCAATTGCGCAGCCATATCCAAGATCGTTTCGTCCCGAGCATAATTCAAAAAGGCCAGGTCGTAGGATAGCAAGGCGGAGCAATTATCCCTAAAATTCGGGCGACGGGCCAACAGGCGGTCATGGTCCCGGCGGATCGCAACCAGAGTTTCCTCCCCCAGACGATAGTCGGGCACCACATAGCCTTTTTCATGGTATTCGGCGATTTGGTCTGCACTCAGCATGGGATTGTCTTTCAATAACTTTGCTGCCGTCCGCGCGAGAGTTGGCGCAAGTTAAACGCAATCAAGCCTGGCGCGCCACAAAATATGCATACCTACTTACTTATCATGAATATCAGCAAATTTTTTTGCTGTTATCCCTAAAATTGTTGCGGCCATCACTTGATCACCGTTTGCAGGTCTGTGATCAATTCTGCGGGAGAAATGCTAAGTGGTTGCGTTAAATAAAAAACAAGGGCCTGTCTTCCCGCCGTATTACCAACAGATCAAAAATCCCAGTCAGGATGCCAACGTGACCGTCCTGGTCAATGACGATGGCGATGGCGGAGATAATTGCCAAAACGGTGAGGACAACGCCGACGACGAAGCCAATACCGGACCGGAAGACGGAAACAAGGACGACACCTCAGAGGCGCCTTTATCGCAAGGCGACATCTCTCTTGATATCCTGCCGTGATTTTCCTAGAGGCTCTCAATAAAGATTAAAAAGGGTCGACCCGCAAAAGATGGGCCGACCTAAATTTTATAACCTCGCGCCGCTATAGATCAGCGTAGCGTTTTAGATGGTGATCCTTGTTGCCAAACATGGTGTCGATCATGGTCAGGCGTTTGAAATAATGGCCAACGTGCAATTCGTCCGTCATACCCATGCCGCCATGCAGCTGCACGGATTGCTGGCCCACGTAGCGGCCGGAATTGCCGATCTGTACTTTCGCGGCGGAGACCGCCTTGGCGCGCTCTACCGGATCCTCGTCGCCAATTTTTAAAGTGACCATGTAGCACATGGAGCGGGCCTGCTCGCACTCCATGAACATGTCCACCATGCGGTGCTGCAGAACCTGAAATTTTGACAAAGGCACGCCAAATTGCACCCGCGTCTTGAGATATTCGTTGGTGGTTTCCTGCAACACATCCATGCAGCCGACGGACTCGGCACAGATGGCGGCAATGGCCTGGCCTATCACCAGTTCCATCAGGGCCGCGCCGCCGCCAAACGCGCCCAACACCGCATCGGCGCTGACCGCAACGCCATCCAGTTCCAGTTCCGAGGCGCGCAAGCCATCCACAGTAGGATAATCGCGCCGGGTTAAGCCGCTGCAATTATTGTCGATCAGGAACAGAGTAATGCCATCCACATCCCGGCTGGCACCGGAGGTGCGGGCCGAGATAATGATCTTGTCCGCGGTCTGGGCATGAAAGACCACGCCCTTGTGACCATTCAAAACATAGCCGCCGCCGCTTTTCTCAGCCTTGCATTCCACATCGTTGAGATCGAAGCGTGATTGCCGCTCGGCATAACCAAACGCAAGTTTTAATTCACCGGCGCCTAGCTTTGGTAGCAATTCTGTTTTGTGCGCCTTGCTGCCGCCCGCCATGAGAAAGCCGCCGCCGATTATGATGGAGGACATATAGGGTTCCACCACCAGGCCACGGCCGAATTCTTCCATCAGCACCATGGTATCCACCGGGCCACCGCCGATGCCGCCATATTCCTCCGGCAGAGATAGCGCCAACCAACCAAGTTCAGCCATCCTGGCCCAGTTTTTTTCGCTATAGCCAATGTCAGTCGCCACCAGCTTGCGCCGCGACTCCAGAGCATATCCCTCCCGTATGAACCGCTGCACACTGTCCTTAAGCAGTTGTTGTTCTTCACTAAGGGAAAAATCCATGATGCCCTCCTATAAAAAATTTATAACCATCAACTAGCATGATCCGGCGACGCGGCAAAGCATGGATCTCCGGTCCGTACTACATACCCAGCACGGCCTTGGAAAGTATGTTGCGCTGGATTTCGTTCGAGCCTGCGTAGATAGCGGTCTTGCGGTAATTGAAATATCGCGGCGCCGCGGGCACCGCATAATACGGCCCTACTAAGGGCTCGTTGGCCAGCATGGGCAGGCGCCTGGCCGGCATCAGATGGCTCAAGCCATCGCGCATGTTAATTCAGTATTTTTGTTTTCCGGCGACAGCTCAACGGCCCTGCTATGGTCCTCCCCCCCCCCGATCCAGTCCAGGGAGGTCACGCAGGCAACCCGGCCGTTATGGTCCTCGGCATGGTCAGGGTGACGGACCACCAGCTCGTCGAACAAGGCCAGCGCCTTTTCCAATTGCTCCATCTCCTTCATCAACAAGGCTTGGTTCAGGGCCGCCGCGGGTTGCCCGGGGCCAACTTCAAAGCCTTGGCAAAGCCCCCCCCCTCG
Organism: Alphaproteobacteria bacterium; assembly: GCA_963577885.1. Taxonomy (GTDB): domain Bacteria; phylum Pseudomonadota; class Alphaproteobacteria. The sequence goes on along the minus strand of CAUZBE010000161.1, from coordinate 1,824 downwards.
GCGGCTGCGTCAAAACGGCACAGACCACGTTCCGCGTTGCCCAGGTTGAACCATGCATCTGCATTATTGGGCGACAGCGCGATGGCTTTACCCAGTGCCGCGCCCGCCGCCACGAAATCACCAGCCGTGGATAGGACCAGTCCAAGATATGCTAGGCCTCCGCAAAATCAGGCGCTAAAGCCACGGCGCCCTGCAAATAGCTTTAGCGCGAGCTTGCCCTACTCAAAAAACACCTCGCCCAATAGCTGCACGGCCTGGGGATCGCGGGAATCGGCCCCCAACAGGCCTTGCAACTACCGCGCCGCAAGATCCAGTTGGCCTGATTGCAAATAGTCGACGCCCAGGCGCAAGGCCGCCGCCGGATCCAGGGCTATTGCTGGCCCCGTTCGCGACTTCTCGGCGGTATTTTCTGTTCATGGCGGCGGTTCTAAAGGCCAAGAACCATCTTGGCGATGATATTGCGCTGGATCTCGTTGCTGCCGCCGTAAATCGTCGCTGCCCGGCTGAACAGATATTGCGGCATTTGCGCGGCGGCATAGTCCGGGCCGATAGGCGGCTCGTTCCAGCGGTCGGTCAATTGTTCCATGTCGAACGGCGCCGCGTAATAGCCCAGGGCCTCTATCGTTAATTCGGTTAATTGTTGGCGAATTTCCGTGCCCCGGATTTTCAGCATCGAAGCCTCAGCTCCAATCGGCCGCCCGGCCGCTTCTTCCGCCAGAAAGCGCAGGCTGAGATATTCCAGCGCCGTCAGGGCAACCTCCGCATCCGCCACCTTGCAGGCAAAGGCCTGGTCGTCCAAAAGGCTCTCACCATTGCCGCGCTCTTCCTCCGCGATGCTCTTCAGGCGGCGGACCCGCTGTTTGGATAAACCCACCTCGGTGATAGAATTGCGCTCGTGGCCCAGCAGGAACTTGGCATAAGTCCAGCCCTTGTTCTCCTCACCGATGCGGTTTTCCACCGGGACCCGCACATCCGTGTAATAGGTCATGTTCAGGTGATGGGCGCCATCGATGGAGATTATGGGCTTGGGGTCTATCCCCGGCGTCTTCATATCGATCAACAGAAAAGAAATACCTTCCTGCTGCTTACCCTCGCTGGACGTACGCACCAGGCAAAAGGTCCAATCGGCAATATGGGCCGATGAATTCCAAGTCTTGGTGCCGTTGACCACATAATCGTCACCGTCCCGCACCGCCTTGGTCTGCAGCGAGGCCAAGTCGGAGCCCGAACCCGGCTCTGAATAGCCCTGACACCACCATTCCTCACCACTTAAGATCCTGGGCAGGAAGCGTTTCTTCTGGGCTTCTGTGCCAAAGGTGTAAATCAACGGTCCGACCATCAGTAGGCCAAACGGGACGGTTTCCGGTGTATCAAATTCCGCCATGGCTTCATCGAAGATGTAACGCCGTGTGGCGTCCCATCCGGTGCCACCATATTCCTCCGGCCAGCCGGGCGCGGCCCAGCCGCGCTTGAACAGAATCTGCTGCCAACGCTGGATATCGGCCTTGGCGATGGATCGGCCCCGAGCGGCGGATTCGGCGATATCAACCGGTAAATTTTCCGCGACAAAGGCCCGAACCTCATCGCGAAAGGCTAGATCGTCTTCGTTGAAGGCCAAATCCATTGCCTGTCACCTAATTTTTTCCATTGATGAATTTGGCGGAATGCTAAAGCTACCGGCCCTCGAAAACAAGGGAGGGGGGCGCGCCGCCTTGGTTAACGCGATGGGCCAATTTCGCGTCTTGGAATCATGCCCCATGGATGTTAGATTGACTTAACGTTAAGGGGCTGATGAGTTCGGCTAGCAGGGCAAAAAATATCCTT
>CAUZBE010000160.1:0-6937 GCA_963577885.1 Alphaproteobacteria bacterium | reverse complement strand
ACTATGCCGTCATTCCCAGTTGCGTCAAAATGGTGCCGGCACTCAGCACGGTTGGGCTTACGGAAGAAGAAGCGGCGGAAGCCGGCCTGGACGTCAAGATATTGACCTCCGACACGCACGATTGGTTCTCCAGCAAGAGCCATGCCGAGACCGTTGCCTGGGCCAAGGTCCTGGTCGATGAAAAAGCCGACAAGATCGTCGCCGCCCATATGGTCGGCACCATGGCGAGAGGTCAAACTACCCGTTCGCCATGGCCATGCGGCACGGCATACCGGCCAGCACATTGAAAGACGACATATTCGCTTTTGCCACCTTCGCCGGCGACGCGAAGAATTTGTTTTAGGCGTTTTTAGACCCGGTGCGGGGCGTCAAAATATTCGGCTGATTGCATCTCGATCAGCCTTGACGCCGTGCGTTGAAATTCAAAGCCCCCGTCGCCGGCGGGATAAATCTCGTCCACGATTGTTTCCGCGCTGGCTATAAACTTTATGCCATTATCATACAGCACGTCGATCAGGATCACGAAACGGCGGGCCTCGTTGCGCTTTTCCGGCCCCAGCTGGGAAATGCCGGACAATATGACCGTGTGATAGTCCGCCGCCAGGGCCAGGTAATCGTGCGCGCCCAGTGCCGTCTCGCACAATTCGGCGAAGCTGAACCGGGCCACCCCCTTGGCCTGTTGCGGTATGGCCAGGATACGGCCCTTGATCTTGATTTCGGCGGGTTCACCCACCGCCTGATCGGTCAGACTTAGAAAGGCCGCATCCAGGGCGGCAGCGGCGGCAGCGTCCAGAGGGGTGTGATAAACTGGCACGCCCTTCATACGCGCTAATCTATGGTCCAGCCGCCCTTCCAGACAGAGAATATCTAGACGTTTTTTCATGGTTTCGATGAAGGGCAGAAATAGTTGCCGGTTCAGACCGCCTTTGTACAAATCGTCCGGCGCCCGATTGGAGGTGGCGATCACCACCACGCCCAAATCAAACAACTGGCCGAACAGGCGGCCCAGGATCATGGCATCGGCGATATCGCGCACTTCGAATTCATCGAAACAGAGCAGCCAGGTAGCCTCGGCGATATCGCCGGCGATGGGCGGCAGGGGATCATCGCCGTCTCTGTCTTTGGGCGGTGTCTTGCGGAATTTATCTATGCGGCCGTGCACTTCGCCCATGAACTCGTGGAAATGTACCCGCCGCTTGCGTTCAATGGGCGCGCCGTCAAAGAACAGATCCATCAACATAGACTTGCCCCGGCCGACATCGCCATAGATGTACAGCCCCTCGGGCGCCGGCTCCTTCTTGGAACGGCCAAACAGGAACTGCCGCCAGCCCTGCTCCTGGCCCGGGTCATACTGATCCAAGCGGTGATGCAGCATTTGCAGCTTTTCGGCCGCCAGTTCCTGGGCCGGATCCGGGTCCAGCGCGCCGCCGCGGCGCAGCGCGTGGTAGCGCTCCAGGGGTGAATTCGCGTCCACTCCGTTTATGACCCCTGTGATCTGGTCTAACCCGGTGTCGGAATATTGAAATCAGCGCCGGCCCGAATGCCGGTGGGCCAGCGCGAAGTCACGGTCTTGGTGCGGGTATAGAAGTGCACCCCGTCCGGGCCGTGCTGATTGGAATCGCCAAAGGCGGACCGCTTCCAGCCGCCGAAACTGTAAAATGCCATGGGCACCGGAATTGGTACATTGACCCCAACCATGCCCACATCCACCCGGGCGGTGAAATCACGGGCCGCATCGCCATCGCGGGTGAAGATTGCCACACCATTGCCGAATTCATGTTCGCTGGGCAAACGCAACGCCTCATCGAAATCTGGCGCCCGGACCACGGACAGCACCGGGCCAAAAATTTCTTCTTTATAGATCCGCATGTCACCGGTTACGTTGTCGAACAGGCAACCGCCCAGAAAATAGCCATTTTCATAGCCTTGCAGGCGAAAATCTCGGCCATCCACCACTAGATCGGCGCCCTCTTCCACACCCAGATCCACATAGCCCTTGACCCTGGCCAGATGTTCCGCCGTGACCAGCGGGCCCATCTCGCTCTCGGGATCCAATGAAGGCCCAATTTTCAGGGCCTCGATGCGCGGTTTCAGGCGGGCCACCAGCTCGTCCGCCGTGTCCCGGCCCACCGGCACGGCGACGGAAACGGCCATGCAGCGTTCGCCAGCGGAGCCATAGCCGGCCCCCATCAGGGCATCCACCGCCTGCTCCATATCCGCGTCGGGCATGATAATCATATGGTTCTTGGCCCCGCCCATGGCCTGCACCCGCTTGCCGAAATGGGCCGCGCGCTCGTAAACATAATTTGCAATCGGCGTGGAGCCGACAAAGCTGATTGCCTTCACCTCCGGGTCTTCCAGCAAGGTATCGACTGCCAGTTTGTCGCCATTGATGACGTTTAAGACACCTTCCGGCGCGCCGGCCTCCAACATCAGCTCGCCCAGACGCAGGGGCAGGGACGGATCCTTTTCCGATGGCTTTAATATGAAGCAATTGCCGCAGGCGATGGCTACGGGGAACATCCACATGGGCACCATGGCGGGAAAATTGAACGGCGTGATGCCGGCCACCACGCCCAGAGACTGGCGTAGGGAATAGAGATCAATGCCCCCTGCCACGTTGGCGGAGAACTCGCCTTTTAGCATTTGCGGAATACCGCAGGCGAATTCCACCACTTCCAGGCCCCGGGTAATGGAGCCCGCCGCGTCGCTTTTCACCTTGCCATGCTCGATCGCGCAGATTTCCGACAGTTCGTCCATGTTCTGTTCCAATAGATCCTTAAAACGGAACATCACCCGGGCGCGGACCGAGGGCGAGGTCGCAGCCCAGCCGGGGTATGCCTTGGCCGAGGAGGCGATGGCCGCCTTAACCTCGTCAACCGAGGCCAGGGGCAATTCCGTAATCTGCTCGCCGGTGGAGGCATTATAGACCGGGCTGAAACGCCCGCTCTGCCCCGCCACGGCCTTGCCATGGATCAAATGATGCAGTTGTTTCATCGCGCCTCGCCTCTAATATTGCCCGTCCACCAGGCTCGGGTTGCAACAGGGGCGGAACAAGGATTGGCCGCAATATTAGCAGGTTCCGCACGGCCTTAACAGTATGCTTGGCGCGCCGCTTCGGCTGGGGAATTAGGAAAACTATTCCGCACAATCCTTGGCAAAAAGATCGCGAATATACTCAAGGACGATCCGCGTGCAGGCGATTTTGTTGGTTTCCTCGTGCGATACCAGCCAGATTGGGGCTTCAATTTCCAATTCGACCGGCACCGGTATCAAGCTACGAAAAATCTTTGCCGTATAGTTTGGAAACAGGCTGATGTCATAACCTGCCTGTATCGCCCATTGGCAGAAAACCGAGGAGTTGGTGCAATACGCCACATACGTGTGGTTCGAAACAATGCCATGCCAAGGATGCAATTGCGATGTCCCGAGCGCCGAATGATCGACAATGCAATGAGCGAATAATTCTTCCAATGTCTTGGGCATTCCGAAATTCGCTTCATAGGCCAGCACGGTGTAGAGGCCGGAACGAATTTTTCCTACCAACTGTGCAACCAGTTATGGCTCGTTTGGCATTGCCAGATGAATAGCAATATCGGCTCCGCGCCTGGACAGATCCGCTTGTTCGTTCCTGGCCCGAATCTCAATTAGGATGCCCGGCCGTCCCAATTGAAACTCGGAATAACTCTGCGTCAGCCACCCGGCAGCCATGCCCTCCCTAGCGGCAATTTTCACGATCCCGGTCAGTTAGCCATCAATATCTTCAAACCGCCGTTCAATTACATGTATGGCAGCCTGGACATGCGGGTGGCAAAAATGGCGGTGCGGCGATGACACTTAACGATAAGAAGAATGATGAAGAGTGGGATCTTGGCGCGAAGCAGGATTTGGCGACACCCGTTGATGCAGCCGCGAAGCCGGGATCAGTGCCGTCGATAAATGGCGAGGCCATTAGCGTCAAATTAACCCGGCTTGGTAACCAGCGTTTTTTGGCGCAATTGATCGGAATAGCGGTACTTGAGGCAGAGCAATTTGAACAAGACTAATTGGAGCTCTTGGAATTTTCGGTCTTTCCCCGATTTAGCATCTTTCCCGCCGACGTTGGCGATCCTCCGGAATGTTCAAACCCCTGCCCTCGAGTAGGGTTTTTTTTATGCATCGTGTGGCGGTAGTCAGAGCATTTTCGTTCTAAAAATGCGCACAACTTTTGCATTGGAGCCATTTTTCTAATTCCTCAGAACCTCACCGCGCTTCTCATTAATTCGTATTTACGCCGAGGCCGGAACATTTGCCTTTGCCGACGCGGAAGACTATCAAAATACAGGCTCGGGTATCGAATGGGAGTAGCGCGCAATGTCGACTGACAGGGCGGTGGCGGACAAGACCGGTTGGGTGGTGGGAAAGGTTCTGGCCGAGCAGGCCCGGACGAGGGGCGATGCGCCGTTTATCCAGTTCGAGGATGGGCCCATGCACAGCTATGCCCTGGCCCACGAGCTGTCAAACCGCGTCGGCAATGGCTTTGCCGGCGTCGGCGTCGGCTTTGGCGATAACGTGGCTGTGATGCTGAACAACCGCCTGGAGTATTTATGGACCTGGTTCGGGCTCAGCCGGATCGGGGCCGTGCATGTGGGCATCAACACTGCGCTCAAGGGCAACTTTCTGACCCATGTGTTGGGCAATACGAAATCCCGTATTGGTTTTTTCGAGCCGGAATACTTGCCCTGGCTGGCGGATATCGAAGACGATGTACCCGATTTGCAGACGGTCTATGTACCCGGCGGCATTTATGACACGGACAATCTGCCGGCTTTCAAGCGGATTGAGGTGCGCTGCTTCGACGAAATCATGGCCGGCGGGCCGGAGGAGATAGGGGTTGAAATAAGCTACCGCGACGTCGGCATGATCATGTTCACCTCCGGCACCACGGGGCCGTCAAAGGGCGCCCTGATGCCCCATGGCCATTTGTATCTGTTCGGGTTGTGCATGAAGACCCATTTGGGCATGACCACGGCGGACCACTATTACATCCCCATGCCGCTGTTTCACGCCCAGGGCATCCTCATGCAACTCTATGCCACCCTGATCACGGGCAGCAGCGCTGTCCTGGCGCGGCAATTCCGCGCCACCACCTGGATCGACGATATCCGCAAGCACAAGGCAACCCTGGCCAACCTGTTGGGCGTGATGAACGATTTCGTGCTGCGCCAACCGGCCAAAAACACCGATACGGACAACAATCTGCGCATTGTCAGCGCCGTACCCGTGACCAACGAAACCCTGGAAAACCTGCGCACCCGTTTCGCCATCCCCAAATTTAACGAGATCTTCGGCATGACCGAATGCAATCTGCCGGTCTGCCGCCCCATGGACGCGCCGGACGAGGCAGGCTGTTCCGGCAAAGTATGGGATGAATATTTCGAGGTCATTATCGCCGATCCCGAGACCGACGAGGAAGTTCCCATGGGTGAGGTCGGGGAGATACTGGTGCGGCCCAAAGAGGCCTATTGCTTCATGCAAGGCTATAACGGCATGCCGGAGCGTACGGTGGAAACCTGGCGCAATTTTTGGTTTCACACCGGGGACGCCGGGCGCATGGATAAGCGCGGCTTTATCTGGTACATCGACCGCATCAAGGACACCATTCGCCGACGAGGCGAAAATATCTCATCCTTCGAGGTGGAGGCGGTGTTTCTGGAACATCCCGCCATCGCCGAGGTGGCGGCAGTGGCGGTGAAGGCGGAAGAGGGCGGCGAGGATGAAGTCCTCGCCTGTATCGTCCTGGCGGACGGTGCGGAAGCCCCTGTGCCCGAAGATCTGCTGGACTTCTGTACCCCCCGCATGCCCTATTTCGCCGTGCCCCGTTACATCGAGTATGTTACCGAAATTCCGACCACGCCGACGGCAAAGATCCAGAAGAACAAGCTACGTGATCGTGGGCTCAGCGCCGCCGCCTGGGATCGGGACCTGGCCGGTTATAAAGTCCGGCGCTAGGATGGCTGGGGTCATGCAAAAGCCACGGGCCAGAACGGCGCCGGGTCTACTGGACGAAATGGCGCTCCGACAACCCGATTGGGAAGCCGTAGTGGACGGCGACAGACGCTGGAGTTACTCGCAACTGGCCGGGGAATCACAAATCGTGGCCGCCGGACTATGGGCCCTGGGCGTCCGCCCCGGCGACCGGGTGGCGATCCTAATGGGCAACCGGGCGGAATGGTTGACCAGCTATTTCGCCATTCTGGGCCTGGGCGCTACCGCGGTCGCCCTCAATACCTGGTTGACCCCGCCCGAGCAGGCCTATCAGTTGAACCATGGCTCCGTCACCACGCTGATCATGGCGGACCGGTTCCGCGACCGTGACGTCCTGGCGGAACTGGGGGAAATGTGCGCGATTGGCCTGCCCACCCTGTCCCGTCTGATCGTGTTGGGTGACCGGGTGCCTGATGGGGCCACGGCGTTTGGCGATCTGGCTCTCCTGGGCAAGGCCGCGCCAGATAACATTTGGGGCGTCGCCGAACCCGATGACGTCGCTTGCATTCTCTATACCTCGGGCTCTACGGCCCGGCCCAAGGGCGTGCCCCTGCAGCATTGGGGCCTGATCGATAACATGTGGGAGATCGGCGAACGCATGCATCTTGGCCCCGATGACAGGATGTGGTTCGCCGTTTCGTTGTTCTGGTCCTTCGGCTGCGTCAATGCCCTGTTCGCAATGCTCAGCCACGGCAGCACTATGGTCCTGCAACACCATTTCGATGCGGGCGAGGCCCTGCGCCTGATCGAGGCGGAACGCTGCACAGTCTTTTACGGCACCTCGAACATCGCCTTGGCGCTGGCTGAACATCCCGACCGGGCGCGCCACGATCTTTCCAGCCTGCGCACGGGCGCATCCATCGGCACCCCGGAGCAGATGCAGTTGATCGTCGATCTGGGGGTAAAAGGT
>CAUZBE010000159.1:0-6949 GCA_963577885.1 Alphaproteobacteria bacterium | reverse complement strand
CTCATGTTATTAGTCACACCGTTTGGCTTTATGCCCGGATTACCCAGAGTTATAGGGATGTGGAGGATCTGCTCGCAGCGCGGGATTTGGATATTTCCTATGAGACCGTAAGTCGCTGGTTCTTAAAATTAGGCCCTTATATTGCACATAATTTACGCCGTATGCGGCCCACGCCGAGCGATTATTGGCACCTCGATGAAATGGTCGTCGCGATCCTAGGGCGACGCCTTTGGTTGTGGCGAGCCGTTGACAATGAAGGCGAGGTTCTCGATTTCCTCGCGCAGTCAAAGCAAAACGCCAAGGCGGCGTTGAAGGTTTGTGTGGAAATTTCTGAAGAAACACGGGTTCGCGCCAGTTTAGTTTATCACTGGCAAGCTAAGATCCCATCATGTCGCATTTCGTACGCTCCGCCTGACTGCTGAGCGCATCGATAATAAGCGTATTAATAATCTGGCGGAGAATTCACACCAGCCAGTCCGACGCCGAGATCGCAAACAGCAGCGTTTCAAGTCGCCAGGCTCCGCGCAGCGCTTCTCGAATATCCACGCTTCCGTCTACAGCACCTTTTACGTCCAGCGTTATTTACACAGAAGATCAATGTTCAAGCAGTTTCGAACAAGCGCTTTCAATGCATGGGAAGATGCGACGGTGGCTGCCTGAAAGGGTGTCGGTGTGACCCATTGCGACCACATTTTGTTAGCGTGAGAATACCTAGTGTAGGCATAATCAGTTGAGTAAAATATAGGCCGAAGCGAACATTTCTGGCAAGCTACCTTTGAACTCGTGGAGGGCAATCGTAGTGCGTGCGGGACGCGACAGATCATCGGTCAAATAGGCATGGTAATTTCTGATTTTCTGGCGATCCGGTGCCAGTCAGAACGAACCTAGCTAATTTATCATCGTGTTCGGGATGATCAGGATGATCGCCGGGAAGGCAATCAGAATTGCCACGTTAATCAGGTCGACAAAGACGAACCAGCCGCAGCCCTTGAAGATATCGCCCATGGACACGCCCGGGGCCACGCCCTTCAGGATATAAACGTTTAGGCCAACCGGCGGCGTAATTAGTCCGATTTCCACCATTCGTACCACCAGAACACCAAAGACGATGGGGTCGATGCCCAGTTCCTTCACGGTTGGCAAGATGATAGGCACGGTTAACAGCAGCATTCCGATGCCGTCCAGGAACATGCCGAGGACGAGATACAGGGCGAGAATGCCAATCAGGATCACGGTCGGGTGTGCATCCAAGGAGACTATCTTTTCCGCGACCACCGCCGGCATGCCCGTGAAACCCAGAAAATGAACAAAGATCAGAACGCCGGCTATGATGGCGAAGATCATCGCCGTGGAGCGGGCGGTTTCAACCATGGCATCGCGGAATTTTTTAAAATTCAGTCTCGGTAGGGCCAACAGCAAAGCCCCCAGGGCGCCTACGGCCGCCGCCTCGGTAGGGGTCGCGATACCGCTGTAGATCGTGCCCATGACCAGGATAACCAGGACCACCATGCCCCAGACGCCCTTGATGGATTTAATGCGGTCGGGCCAAGTAATCCCCTTGATCGGCGGGCCTAAATCCGGATTGATTTTAAAGCGGATGATCAGCATCAAGGAATAACTAAAGGCTTCCAGCAAACCGGGCAGGATGCCGGCCAAAAGCAACGCGCCAATGGATTCTTCGGCGATGAAGCCGTAAATTACCATCAGTACCGAGGGCGGGATCATCGTTGCCAGTGTACCGCCGGCAGCGACGCAGCCGGTGGAGACTTTGTCGTCGTAGCCGTATTTCTTCAGTTCCGGCAGGGCAATCCGTCCCATTACCGCGGCGGATGCAGTGGAGGCGCCGGAGGCGGCGGCAAACCCGGCCGAGCCAAAAATTGTTGCTATGGCCAGGCCGCCCGGCAGATGGCCCACCCACTGCCGCGCCGCCCAATACAGGTCCCGGGTAATACCGGCATAAAAGGCGAAGAAACCCATCATGATAAATAGCGGCAGGACTAAAAGGGTATAGGCGGAGAGGTGACCCTGGGGAATAGTCGATGCCAGGGAGGCGGCGGGGACATAGCCGCGTAAGATCCACAGCCCGATAAAACCGGTGATCGCCGTGGCGAACGCGATGCGGATGCCCGACATCAGCATCACGGTAAGGGCAATGAGAGCTAATAATCCAAGGGAGATCGGATCCATGATGAAGTACTTATCCTACCTAATTTCCGATACTATTCGCACGGCAGTTATTCGGCGACGTGCAAATCAGAATGTTCAACAATCGGTGCCGGGAAACGTTGCGGCACTAGCTTTTGTAGGATTTGCAAGATCATGCGAACCGCAAGCATGGCGTAACCCAGGGGAATAACCGCTGCCGATGGCCAGACCGGCCAGTAGGGTGGCGACATGGTAACGTCGTCGTAAATCCAGGCCAGCCAAACATTTTTGGATGCAAAATAGGCTAAAGCCGCACAAGTCAATACGGACACGATCAGCGAAATTATATCAGTGACCCGGCGGACGTTCTTTGGCAACGCATCGACCACGAAGGTCATGCCCACGTGCCCATCCCGCGCCTGGACGTACGAAACGCCAAAAAACACGATCATTGGCAATAATAATTCCGCGCCCTCTAAATGTCCCGGCAAAGGCGAATTGAAAATATATCGGCCGATGACTTCTCCCACCACCCATAACATGACGCAAATGATCAAGACGACCGAACAATAGGTCAAAATATCCTCGATCACGCGCATAAATAATTCCGCCCTGACCGTGATTAGCGCCAACACGCCAAACACGACCAGGACGGCAATTATAAGGTACAGAAGTTCCAGCATTAAGTTAACCGAGGCGCCAAGCGTATCCTAGTTCGAATGCTTGGCCACAAGGGATTTTACGTAGTTCAACATCTCGGTGCCGGGGCGCCCCTTGGCATCCTGCTCCTTGGCCCACTCCATATAGATTTTGCCGGCGCCGGCAGCCAATTCGGCGCGAACCGACGGGGCAACCTGCACCACTTCCAGTTTCTTATGGAACAGCGGAATCCATTTCTTATCCGCTGTGGTATAGGCCGAGATCATCTTCTCAATCGCATTAATTTGTCCTGCGGGCAGGGCGTTCTGCACCGCTTTCGGAGTGGCGTTCCAGGCATCTATACTCACCGTTTGCAGACACATGAAACCGCTCATGCCCAGGCCCTCGGTCACGTATTTGGAGACTTCGTATAGCTTGTAGGCGCCAAAGGCGTAGCTGTAGGGAAAGCCGAAACTGTCGATGGTGCCACGATCCAGGGCGTTATAGCCATCAGGCGCGGTCACCATGGTTGGGACGGCACCAAAGACTTGCAGCGCCTTAGCGTTCAGGCCAGAAATGCGCATCTTCACGCCTTTCATGTCGGCCGTGGTCTCAATCCGCTTGTTACCCATGAATTCGTAGGCCGGCAGGAAGGCCGGGCCGAAGAATTTCATGTTCCAGCGTGTGGCCAGCTCCGCGACAAGGGCCGGATGCTTATGTAATTCCATTTCCACCGCGGCACGCTTTTTCAAATCGCGGGGTAGAAGGAATGGCAGCTCCGCCACTGAATACAGAGGCATCTTGTTGGGATAATAACCAACACAGATTTGTCCGGCTTCAAACCCGCCAGCGCGAATGTTTTCCGGATTTTGCCGGCGCGGGCCAAGGGCATCGCCATAATTGATTTTTAATTCGAAGTTGCCGCCGCCGGCTTTTTCCAAATCTACCTTCAGGGATTCAATGCCGGCAGTAAAGGCGCGCTTGCCTCCCCAGATATTGAAGTTCCAGGTCGATTTTTCAGCCTGCGCCGTGGAGGCCACGCCGAAACTTAGTGCGACGAATGCGGCTGTCGCCACGGTTGCCGTTGATTTAAAAATAGATTTCACCACTAAACTAAACTCCCCTGTTAGGATGGATTTCATTTGTTCGCTTATTAGCTTGTCTCTTAGCACAAGCACCCTGGGTGGTCAAAGCAAAGGCGGCGGTGATTATTTCTGTATTTCTAAATCAACTTCCAAGGCCAGGATCATGGCGCTCCACGATTTGCCGTGGCCATCCAGATTGAGGGATTCGTTCACTCCGCCTTCCAAGGCCTGATCCATGACGAAGTTGAGGCCATGCAGGTTGGGTAGTTCATAGCGCGTGATGGGCCCGCGCAGTACGCCGCCAAAATTTTCCTGGAGGCGTTCCGGTGTCAGTTGTTGGCGCAAAATCTCGTAATGTTCCGGTTCATAGACGAAGATCGCCAGGTTGGAGCGGTTGCCCTTGTCGCCTGACCTGGCGTGGGCGATCTGCCGCAAGGGTATCTGTCTACTCATGTCGACAATATCTCCAACTGGGGCCGGACATCGCCACGGTCAACGAAGGCGGAATAGGTTATGACCGAGGGCGTGACATGGCCGCGATAGCCACCCCCCGCTGCCGGGCCGCAACACAACAGGGCCTCTACCTCCCATAACAACAGTTCTGCTGCGTCCATCGACGAGGCCCGCATGGCGCAGCGCAGGCGCACGTCCTGGGCCATGTCCGGATAGTCCACCGCCGAGGCATGCAATGCGGAAACGCCTATTAAATCAATTCGCGTCTGTCCGTTACTGCCGTGCAGCGTGTCCATGCGTTCGGACACCACGCTGCCGGCTAGACCGGCCCGCCCGGCGGCGCCTGGGCCGGCGTATGAAATCTCTGCTTCGGCCAGGAAGCCGCCGTCAAAAGCGACCGTGACTTTCAATTGCGCGGGCCTGGGCGCGCCGCCCGCACGGTTGACCCGGACCCGGTCCTTGCCGTCATCGGACAATTGGACCTGGGAGAAATTGGCGCTGACATCCGGGGTCAGATAGGCGGCCGGGTCATGAACTTCATAAAGCAACTGTTCCTTCACCGTGCGTTGGCTGACCAAGCCACCGCTGCTTTCTAATTTTGTAATGATGGCACTGCCGTCGGCAGTCACTTCAGCCAACGGAAACCCGACGTAGGCCAGATCCGGCACCTCCTTATGTCCGGGATCGGCAAAATAGCCGCCCGTGACTTGGGCTGCGCATTCCAGCAGATGACCCACCGATGTGCCGGCGCCTAATGTGCGCCAATCATCCAGGCCCCAAGAAAAATGGTGTGCCATCGGGGCCAGAAATAACGAAGGATCGGCGACCCGTCCGGTGATGATCACATCCGCTCCAGCCTCGATCGCAGGCAGGATCGCGTCGATGCCCATATAGGCATTGGCGGCCAGCATTTCCCGCCCGGTTTCTGAGAGCCGGCAGCCCGGTTCCAGCAACGGCGTATCCGGGCCGATGAGGTGGCTGACCTCGTCGCCCGTCACCGCCGCGACCTTCAGGCCCACCAAGCCCAGCTCTGCTGCAATTTCAATGGTGCGTTGGGCCGCGGAGCGAGGATTGGCCACGCCCATGTTGGTAATAACTCGGGTGCCCGCAGCCTGGGCCAGGGGCAGAACGGCCCGCATGCGCCGTTCCAACAAGGGATTATATCCGCGCGCCGGGTCGGCGCGGCGGTCACGGTGGCCAAAGGCCAGGGTGCGTTCGCCGACGCATTCGAAGACAATGGCATCCAAGCGGCCAAGGCGGAGCAAATCCAGCGCGGGTTCCAGCCGGTCCGAGGAAAATCCCGCACCCGTCCCGATACGGTAGATGTTTTGTGTATCCATGCCGGCACTTTAACACGGTGGCCTGGGATAAAGTCACCACCAGTGCATCTTCAGAATAGATTTCCCATGACAGATTTAGAAATAGGCGGCGCCCTTGGCGGGTTTCACGTAATCGGTCTAACTCGGGTCCTGGGCGGGGCCGTTTGCATCCAGTTGTTATTGGACCATGGCGCCAAAGTGCGCGATTGGGGCCCGCCTTTCAAAGACGGCCTGTCGGCATACTTCTCGGGCATCAACCGGAATAAGCGCTCCGTCGGTCTGGATATGCGCGCGGAGTGCGGGCAGGAGGTCCTGTTCCAGTTGCTTGAAGGGGCGGACGTGATGATCCATAATTTCAAGGCCTGCAGCCTGGAAAATTGGGGTATCGGCTATGAAGATGCTCTGGCCAAACGTTTCCCGACCCTGATTTATTGTTCTATTACCGGCTTTGGCGCCGACGGCCCGTTCGGCGGCTTTCCCGGTTACGACGCCGTGGCCCAGGCATTGTCCGGGCAGATTTCGGTGAATGGCTCGCCTGAGAGCGGCCCGGTCCGTATCGGCGTGCCAATTATTGACTTAGCCACCGGTCTTTATGCCTCGATCGGTATTTTGATGGCGGCCCAGGAACGCCGCCGTTCCGGCCTGGGGCAACGGGTGGATGCCAGCCTGTTCAATACCGGTGTGGCCCTGTTGCATCCCCATGCTGCGAACTATTTCATGTCCGGGAAAACGCCGGTGCTGACCGGAAACGCCCATCCCAACATCTCACCCTATGAACAATACGCCACCAAGCAGGGACGGCTGTTTCTGGCCATCGGCAACGACCGCCAATTCCGTCTGCTGGCCGAGGTTCTGGGTCACCCTGAATGGGCAGGTGATCCGCGCTTTCTGCACAATGCCGAACGGGTAGAGCATCGCGGTGCGTTGAATGACCTGTTGACAGAAGCCTTGCGCGGGTATACGGCGGAGGCGGTCTCCTCGACCCTGCTATCGAAAGGCGCCCCGGCGGGCGCCGTGCTGACCATACGGGAAGTCGCTGAACACCCCCACACCCGCCATCGCGGGATGGTGGTCGAGCTGGACGGCTATCGCGGCACCGGCATCCCCGTCAAGATGGGCCGCACGCCGGGCTCGGTCCGTAGCACACCGCCCCTCTACGGCAGCGCAACCCGCGACGTCCTAGCCAGTCTTGGCTATGACTGGGGCCAGGTTGATGATCTGATCGCCGACGGCGTCGCATTCACGGAACGGGCCAAGCCGCCGGCATAGGCTGAATGTGGGCTGGACCCCAGGGAGCGGCTACCATAG
>CAUZBE010000158.1:0-6975 GCA_963577885.1 Alphaproteobacteria bacterium | reverse complement strand
TCAACCTAACGCCAAATTAGCCATGGATATCACACCACCCGTCGCCGCCGATCGTCAACTGATCCAAGGCTATGGGAAAGGCGGATTTAGAGTTTCGGGCGGACGTCATGAAGGCTCCATCCTGGTCCTGCCACGACTGACCCTCTCCTGGTCCCTTCGCGAGATTGAAAATCTAACAATCCATGACCTGATCCCCCTTCGCGATGCGGCAGATACGGCCGGTGTGCTGTTGCTGGGTTGTGGCGACAAGGGCGCCTTGATCGCGCCGGACCTGCGGGCGGAGGTCAGAAGCTGGGGTATGGTGATTGAGGCCATGGGGACGGGGGCCGCCTGCCGTACCTACAACGTATTGCTGAGCGAAGACCGGGATGTCGCCGCCGCTCTGATCGCAATCGAGTAGTCCCGTTAGGATACCGCCCGACCATGTTTTCATACTGGATTCCTATTACAATTTTTGCTGCCTTCATGCAGAACCTGCGGTCGGCTTTGCAAAAGTATATCAAAGGTCGGCTGTCCACCGGCGGGGCGGCTTATGTGCGCTTTCTGTATGCCTTGCCGTTATCCCTGGTATACCTTTGGCTGCTGCATGACTATGGCGGTTATGCCATTCCCAAGGTCAACGGGCTATTCCTGCTGTATTGCTTTCTGGGCGGCCTGACCCAGATACTGTTCACTTTCATCCTGATTTATCTGTTTTCCCTGCGCAACTTTGCCGTGGGCACGACATTTTCGAAAACCGAGATCCTGCAGATCGCCTTCATGGGCCTGATTCTGCTGGGCGATGAGGTTAGCCTGGCGGGCACAGGGGCCATCGTACTGGGCCTGGCCGGCGTGGTCATCCTATCCATGGCGCAATCCGCTATCACCTGGGGCAACCTAGCCACCTCGTTATTTGAAAAATCAACCTTGGTTGGCCTTGTATGCGGGGCTTTTTTGGGCGCCTCGGTGGTATTTTTCCGCGGCGCCACATTGTCTCTGGACGAGGGCGAGGTGATCATCCGCGCCTCTTTTTCCCTGGCCGTGGCGCTGGTCATGCAAACGATCATGATGGGGATCTATCTATTGGTACGAGAGCCGGGCCAGATGACGGCGGTGATCCGGAACTGGCGGCCGGCCTCGGCCGTGGGTATTGCCGGTTTTCTGGGCTCGGTCGGCTGGTTCACCGCCTTCACCCTGCAAAATGCGGCTTATGTCCGGGCGGTGGGGCAGGTCGAACTGATCTTTACCTTCATCGCGTCCATCGTGTTTTTCAAGGAAAAGACTAATCGCATGGAATTGACTGGAATTCTGGTGATATTTGCGGCCGTCATCGCCATCATCTTGGTTGGTTAGGTTTGCATCCGGTTGAGGCCGACAAGGACCCGGTAACAGGTTTCTACTGTTGGCACAGATAGGCTAAAATTTTTGGCTTCCCGGACCGTATAGCCGAAGGTTTCCTCGACCTCGAACTGTTTACCCTTGTCCACGTCCTGCAACATGGATTGGCGAAAGGCGGGCGCGGTCTTGCTTTGCGCCTGGCCGCGCTTATTCAATAGCGCAACCACATCGTCTTCACTCATGGACGTCACTGCCTCCAGATCAAACGGCGGCCCGGCCTTGAGCGGGATGCCCAGGTGCCGGGGCAATTGCGCCGTCTCGCGCATGATGCGGGCGGCAACGCGGGCCGTGTCTTCATCAGCCAGAAATTTCCAGGTTTCCACCCGGGTCAGGACACTCAGGGCCGAGAGGCCCAGCCAGCCGACGAATTTAGACCATTCCTCGGACAGAATATTGTCGGACGCGACCGCCGGCAGCTTGGCGGCCGTCAGGGTCTCGATAATGTCTTCGACCCGCGGGCTGATCGGGCCTGACAGCTCGCCCACAATGACCGGGTTGGCCATCATAAAGTTTGCCGCGCCATCCGCCTGAACGGAGCCGCCCAGCATGCCGACGGCGCCCAGCACCTTGTCGTTGCCAAAGGCTTGGGCCAGCTGGGCGTTCTTCATCACCCCATTCTGGATGGAAAAAACGCTTCCCAGCTTAAGGTGACGGACGGCGTCAACAGCGGCGGCGGTGTCATGGGTCTTCGTGGCCAGTATCAGCACGTCGGCTGAGGACAGCGTGCCGGGTTGATCGACGATCTCCATCTCGACCGTGAATTTTTCTAACCCAGTGATGGTGACGCCCTTTTGGGCCAGTTGTTCGGCACGGGGTCCCCGTGCGATTAGGGCCACGTCCTTGCCGGCGCGGGCCAGATAGGCTGCAATCACCGTGCCCAGGGCGCCGGCGCCCAAAACGACAAATCTCATGTTATTTCCAATCTAGATTGGCGGGTGGGCGCGGATGACGTCTTCGTTTAATTCCGTGCCCCAGCCCGGGCCCTTCGGCAGTTCCAGATAACCGTCGTCGATTTCTGGCACATAGGTGACGATGTCGTCCTTCCAGGGTATGTCGTCCACGTCGATTTCCATGATGCGGAAGTTGGGCACAGCGGCGCACATATGGGCACTCATGATGGTTGACAGATGGCCGTAGAAATTGTGGGGCGCGACGTTTATCTCGTATGCTTCCGCCATGGCCGCGATCTTCATGGAATGGAAAATGCCGTTCCAGGGCAGATCGATGATCGCCACGTCCATTGAATGCTGTTCGAAGAACGGCCGGAATTCGCGCAACCGAAATAGGCTCTCGCAGGACGCGATGGGCGTCTGCACGGAATTGCGGATGTGCCGCAGGGCCGCGGGATCATAGAGGTCAATTTCGAACCAGGTCAGTCCCAGATCGTCCAACGCCCTGGTGATCTGTAAATAGCCCTCGGTCTTGCAGTTGAAATTGATGTCCAGGTGGATGCCGATGTCGGGGCCGGCGCCCTCGCGGAACGCCTCCAGCTGGGCGCGGAGGTCATCGATAACTTTCTTCTCCACATTTAGTGCCGGATAACCGGGGCCCCGGCCAAAGCCGGGCATGTACAAAGGCGGATCTTCGCCAAAACGGAAAATATTAGTTTTGAGGCCCTTGTATCCGCTTTCCCGCACCCGTGCCCCCAGTGCCGTGACGTCGTCGAGGGATTTGAGTTGCTTCCGGCCGATTGCCTTCGCCGCGTTCGGGTTCATCAAATAGCTGCCGCAATGTGACCAATAGAGCTGCATGCGGTCGCGCACCGCCCCGCCGAGGAGGTCATAGACCGGTACCCCCAGGGCCTTGCCCTTGATATCCATCATGGCGTTTTCAATCGCCGCCATGGCCTGCTGGTTAATGCCCCCCGGCGCCTGGCGGGTCATGGCATAGAGCCGCTGGCTTATGGCCTCGTGATTGCACGGATTGTCGCCGACGATGGCCGCGACCAGCGCCTCGATCACGCCGGTTAGGCCCTTGGAGCCGTAGCTTTCGTTGTATTCGGCGATGCCGGTCAAACCGTCATCGGTCTGCAGTTTCAAAAAAGAAAAATTGCGCCAGCCCGCGCCGCAATGCAGGGTTTCACAGCCGGTGATTTTCATTGTTTAATCCTGATTCATGGGAGGCTTGATTTTTGTTGGCGCAGCTTAGCAAATGATTGCCTTGTTACGGCAAGAATTTGTTTTGCCGGGCAATAAGCTATAACTTAGGAATTATTATATTTAATATTGGGGATGGAGAGGGACAGATGTCGCGACCCTGGGAAAAATACTACACCGAGGCGGCCAAGAACTTCGATGTGGAGAAGATGCCGCACAGCACCATTGTCGGGCTGATCAACGATGCCGGTGCGAAATATGCCACCCGTTCGGCGGCGACCACGATCCTGCCCAACGGCGCCACGGCCACCATAAACTACGGCGATTTTTTGGAGCATGCCAAGGATTTCGCCGTATATTTGCGCGAGAGCGCGGGCCTGCAGCGCGGCGAGGTCGTGGCGCTGATGACCCCGAATTGTATTGATTTCACAATCGCTGCATCCGGAGCGTTCCTGGCCGGCGCGGCTTGCACCAACATCAATCCCCTCTATACCGCGCCGGAGCTGGAACATCAGTTGAACGATAGCCAGGCCAAGGTGCTGGTGATCATCGATATGTTCGGCGACAAGGTGGACGAGGTCATTGGCAAGACCGGAGTCCGCCAGGTAGTCAAAATTTCGTTGCTAGATTTTTTCCCAACCATGAAGAAACTGATTATCGGCTTTGTTTTAAAGCGGGTAAAAAAGGCCATTCCCGACATGCGCAGCGCGCACATCAGCTTTGGCGAAGCCCTGATGGCGGGGGGCAAGTCGCGCCGGCGTGGCGGCGTGGATATCCCTGCCTACACTGCGGGTTTGCAAGGCAGCGATATAGCCCTGTACCAATATACCTCTGGCACGACGGGGCGTAGCAAGGGCGCTGAATTGAGCCACACGGGCATTCTGGCCAACGCCCATCAGGCGCAAACCATGATCGAGCATTTACGCGACCCCGAGGGCGATACGACCCTGGTGATTCTGCCACTTTACCATATCACCGCCTTCGCCTTGATCTTCATTACCGGTATAGGCAGCGGCGACCATCTTGTCCTGGTGCCGTCGCCGCGCCCGCCGTCAAACCTAAAGACTGCATTCGAGAATTTTGACGTTACCGTGTTCACCGGCATCAACACGCTGTTCGCCGCCCTGATGGAAGAGCCATGGTTTGACCGTGACCTGTTCAAAAACGTTCGGTTTTGCGGCTCAGGCGGCGCGGCGCAACATACTGAAGTGGCCCGCCGTTGGGAGAAGATGACCGGCGTAGAGGTATACCAAGGTTATGGCATGACGGAATGTTGTGGCGTCATGAGCCTAAACCCTGTCGGCGAAAATCGCCTGGGCTCGGTTGGTATCCCGGTGCCGGGCCTGGACGTGCGGATCGTCGATGACAACGATGTGGAGCAACCCATAGGCTCGCCCGGCGAATTACTGTTCAAGGGACCAACTATCATGAAAGGCTATTTAAGCCGCCCGGAGGCCACGGAGGAAGCGCTCAAGAATGGTTGGCTTTATTCCGGTGACATCGCGGTGATGGACGAGGATGGCTTCCTGGAAATCGTCGACCGCAAGAAAGACATGATCCTAGTTTCGGGCTTCAACGTCTCGCCCAACGAGATAGAAGACGTGATCGCTAAATTTGACGGCGTGATCGAGGTCGGCGTAATTGGTATACCCGATGAACGTTCCAGCGAAGTGCCCATGGCCTTCTTGGTAGCGACCAGTCCGAAGGTGACGGAAGAAGCCATTATCGCCCATTGCCGCGAAAGCCTGACCAACTACAAAGTGCCAAAGCGCATCGTCATCGTGGATGAAATCCCCAAGTCTCCGGTCGGTAAGGTTCTGCGCCGCGAATTGCGCGATATGGTGCCTAAATAGGCGGCCCCGAGCCTATATACACCTCTACGGGGCCGCTTTTATGCCTTGATGGTGGGCGACGCTGCCATTGAGAGCGCCGGCGGGCATGGTATGCCGCGCGGCGCTGAATGGAAGGCTTAACGAACTTGATAGATGACGTCGACTTGTCATAGTCCATGCGCCATGGCTTCGCCTTCATCTGGGCAGCGCGTGGTTATCTCGAGCTCGATCAGGCGGAATCCCTGACGCAGGTGGTATTTGAGGAATTCAAGGGCGATCCCGAAAAAGGGGTTCAGGCCTGGGCGCATTGGATTTTGGCTGAAATTGCCCGCCGGCGCGGTCAGGGCGATGTCGCGCGCACGGCCACCCATAGGGCACGTGCCGTTGCCGAGGAACTTGGCTTGGCGCCGCTTCTGGCGCTCTGCGGCGCACACTGACGGGACAATCAGAATAGCCACATCTGGCTTCGAATGGTCGGCTTCGATAAGGTTAGCCAGCATGTCCACAGGGCGCAACTCGACCCCGCACACGCGGCTTCTCCAATTCGCTTTAACCCTTTAGGGTGGTGCGTTGCATTCTTGATTTGGGACTGGGCGGTATGGATTTTGATCTGAAGATTGCCGGCGGCACTATTGTTGACGGCAGCGGCGGCCAGGGCTATCGCGGCGACGTCGGGATACGGGGCGGTAAGGTTGTGGCGCTGGGCGCGGCCAAGGGCGAGGCTACCCGCACCATGGACGCAGGTGGCTTGGTGGTTTGTCCCGGCTTTGTCGATATTCATACCCACTACGATGCCCAGGTTATGTGGGACCCGATGTTGAGCATTTCGCCCTGGCATGGCGTCACCACCGCCGTCATGGGCAATTGTGGTTTTGGCGTCGCGCCAATGCATCCCCACGACCGCAAAGGTATCATGCGGACCCTGGAGAAGGTCGAGGGCATGAGCTACGAGGCTCTGGAAGCAGGACTGGGGTTGGATTGGCCATTCGAGAGCTTCCCGGAATATCTCGGCGCCGTCGAAAACAGCGGTAACGCTATCAACCTGGCGGCCTTTATCGGCCATACCCCGGTACGCCTGTACGTAATGGGCGAGGATGCTTCCGAGCGCAAGGCGACCGGGGGGGAGGTCGCCGCGATGGCAGATATCGTGCGCCAGGCCATGGCGGCGGGCGCCATCGGGTTCTCCACCTCGCAAGCCGCCACCCACCATGCCTTTGACGGCCGGCCCATTCCCTCCCGCCTGGCCGCGTTCAGCGAGGTCGACGCCCTGGTTGGCGCCATGGCGGCCTCGGGCGGCGGCATCATGCAATGCACCATCGGCAAGAAACTATTCCATGACGAGATGACCGAGTTGGCCCGCCGCCACAAAATCCCTGTGACCTGGACGGCCCTAGTTTCGGGCATGGCGGGGCCGGGCTCTCATCAGAAACATCTCCAGCGCACGGCGGAGCAGCGGGCCGAGGGGTTAAACATCGTACCGCAAGTGGCTTGCCGGCCCATTTTGTTTGATTTTGATTTCGGCGAGCCTTTCCCGTTCGAGATGCTACCCCTGTTCGCCGATACTATGCGGACCGACCGTCAGGGCAAAAAGGCCATGTATCAGGACGATAGTTTTCGCCGGAACTTTAAGGCGGATACCGATCCCAATGTGAAGAACCTGCTGGCGGACT
>CAUZBE010000157.1:0-6987 GCA_963577885.1 Alphaproteobacteria bacterium | reverse complement strand
CTCGGCACCGGTCTTGATGGTGTGGTCCATGCGCCCCTTGACGGTGATAAACCCCTCATCATCCGTGAACGCCGCATCGCCTGAATAGTACCAGCCATCGCGCAAGGCGGCCGCGGTGCGTTCGGGCAGGCGAAAATATTCCTTCATGATGGAGGGGCCGCGGGCGATCAACTCACCGATTTCACCAGGTGCGGCGATATCGTCCGGGTCCGCCGCACCGATCTTGACGATCCTGGTTTCCATGCTGACGGCAGATTTTCCGACGCTGCCTAGCTTGTCGGGGTGGTGGCGGTAGTCGCAGGTGGTTGCCGTCAGGCCTTCGGTGAAGCCATAGACATTCAGGAAGCTCTTTGGAAACAGCGCCATGCACTTGCGCGTCACGTCGTCGGCCAATGTCTGCCCGCCATAGAAGCCGCAGCGCAGACTGGAGAGGTCATATTTGGAAAGATCGGCCTGCATCATCATCACCATTTGGGTCGGCACGCCGTGCAGGCAGGTCAGACGCTCGCTCTCGACCAGGCTCAAGGTCTCGTCCACGTCAAAACCGCGGGTCAGGACGTTGGTGCCGCCTAACAACACGAAGGGTAGAAATTGCAGATGCAGTTGCGCGATATGGAACAGCGGCTTGTTATTTAAAATGCTGTCGTCGTGCTGAAAATCACATTCAAGCGCCATGATCATGGCGCCGAAAATCTCCGCGCTGTGGGTGCGCACCACGCCTTTGGGCAGACCCGTGGTGCCGGAGGTATACATGATGAAGGCGGTGTCAGCCAGGCCAGCGCCGACCGCCGGTTCTTGGTCCGAGGCCGGCGCGATGAAGCGGTCGTACGGTATCTCGTCATCCTGTGGCGTATCGCCGATATAGATCAGATGCTCCACGGTCGGCAGATCGCCGGCAATGGGCGTGACCTGGTGACGCAAGGCCTCCTCGAACACGAATAGCCGCGCGCCGCAATCATCGACGATATATTTAATCTCGTTAGCTGCCAGGCGGTAATTGACCGGTACGGGCACGCCGCCAATTTTCAGTAAGCCATAAAAGGCGGAAACCTGTTCGGGCAGGTTCCAGGTCAGGAAGGCGACCCGGTCGCCGCGCCTGATACCATGCGCGGCAAAGGCATTCGCGGCCCGGTTAACCTCGCGGTTCCACTGGCGATAGCTCCACCGCCGCCCCTCGAACACCAGGGCGGTTTTGTCCGGCCACTTCAGCGCCGATTGTGTCAGTGTCAGGCCGAGATTCACGTGCAAAGTCCCCAATCGATTTGGTCAAATATTCAGTCTATCCGCTAGCCTAGCTGATCGAATGTTGGCGTCAACGGGAAGGCGGGATTAAGCTTGGGGCGGACAACGAGAAGGGGCCCCCGGCATGGATTTCGATACACCAGAGGAACACGGGATGCTGCGCGATAGCATCCGGCGCTATTTCGCACGCGAACTGCCCGAAACCGAGATCCGCGCCATGGACCGGGCCCGGCGCATTCCCCGCGAAATCTGGAAAACCTTTGGCCGACTAGGTTGGCTGGGCCTTTCCGTGCCCGCGGAATATGGCGGCAATGCCGGTGAGACAGGCAGTGACGTCGTCACGGCGGTGGTATTTTGCGAGGAATTGGCTCGGCAGTTCCCCTCCCTGGCCATGGGCTGGCTGCTGTTGTCCATGACCGGTCGCACCTTCCGTGAACATGGCACGGCTGAGCAAAAGGCCGAGTATCTGCCCCGCCTGGCCCGGGGCGAGTTCATCATGGCCTTTGGCATGACGGAACCCGGCGGTGGTACCGATGTGCTGGGCTTGAAGACCAGGGCGGCCTTGGAGGGCGATGAATGGTCGGTGCGGGGACAGAAGCTGTTCACCACATTGGCCGATGACGCGGATGCCATCCTGGTTCTCTGCCGCACCGATCCTATCGAGAACAACAAGCGCGCCCGTGGGCTGTCCTTGGTGTTGACGCCGCGGCAGCAAAAGGGCGTCGAAGTGCAGCGCTTGGAACTGATGGGCATGCGCGCGGGTTGCACCTGCGAGGTGTTTCTCGACGATGCCCGGGCGCCCAAGAATGCCCTGATTGGTCCGCGCGGCCGGGGCTGGTATACCTTGTCTTCGTCCCTGGACGAGGAGCGCATTCTATCGGCAGCGATTTATGTGGGTATCACAGAAGCGGCCCTAGATATCGCCGTGCAATATGCCCAGGACCGCACGGCGTTTGACCGCCCCATCGGGACCTATCAGGCCGTCCAACATCCCCTGGCTGAGGTGGCGACGGAACTGGAACAGATCCGCCTGATCACGCAAAAGGCAGCTTGGCTGCTTTCCCAGGGGCGTGAATGCTCCCGCGAGTCGGCCATGGCCAAGCTGGCCGCCACCGAAACCGCCATCCGTGCTACCGACCGCTGCATGCGTGTGCTGGGCGGCTTTGGCCTGGTCGAGGAGTCGCCCCTGGAACGCCTGTTCCGGGATGCCAGGCTGGGCCCGTTCAGTCCCATCTCCAACGAAATGGTAAAGAATTTTTTGGGCGAACGCATGGGCCTGCCGCGCAGCTATTAGGGCTTTCGAGGAGAGGCCATAGGTATTGCTCCTATTCCTGTCCAAGGAGCATGAGTTATTTGTCGGGTCCGGGGTAATGCATCGGCAGGAGGCTCACGGATTACCATTGTCTCAGATCGTTTCGTTCACCATCGGCTCCTCCCTGCCTGTCGACCGCAGTTGACATGAAGTGACGACACAGGATGACTTCGCGAAGTAGCTCCAGACGCCCGTCCTTTGACATTGGTGATATTCGCCTCCCAGCGGGCGAACGGTGCACGGTTTTAATCCCTTTTGGTCGGATGTTCGTAGGAGACTATACAACGGATGCCTCAAATTCTTCGGCGTTTGCAGGCAGGATACGGGTTAGGATTAGTCAGCTTTAAGAAATTGGATAAGGTGGCGTGATGGCATTGCAGGATTATAAAATCGCGCTCGTGACCGGCGCATCCAGCGGCATTGGTGCGGCGACCGTGCGCCTGCTGGCGGCGCGGGGCCTTACGGTGCATGCGGTGGCGCGGCGGCAGGAGCGGCTGGAAGCGTTGTCTTCCCAAAAAGGCACTGGGGGCGATGTTATCCCCCACGCGGTGGACATGCGGGACCGGGTAGCCATGTACGAGGTATTCGGCGGATTGGAGGTGGATATCCTGATCAATTCCGCCGGCATCGGTAGCCGGTTCGAGCCTTTCCACGAACTGGACCCGGACAATATCGATGCCACCCTAGAAACGAACGTCAGCGGTACCCTGCATGCGGCCCGCGCGGTGGCGCCCGGCATGGTGGCGCGGGGGCGGGGGCATATTGTCAACATAGGCTCGATCTTTGGCCTGCATGCCATTGGTTCCGCTGTCTATGGCGCCTCGAAAGCGGCGGTGCATATGCTAAGCCAGGATCTGCGCCACGACCTCAAGGGCACGGGTATCCGCGTCACCGAAGTCTCGCCGGGCCGCACGGATACGGAGATTTTTGCCACAATGACCGACGATAAAGCAGTGCAAGCCGGCATGGCGCAGGGCTTCGAGATCATCACGGCGGAAGACGTCGCCCAGGCTGTGGTCTGGGCTCTGGATCAGCCCTGGCGGGTTAATATCAGCCTGATTGAGATGACGGCAACGGAGCAAATTCCGGGCGGTGTCGGCATCCATCCGGTTATTCGGCAGGGGTAGCGCCACCCATCAACAGCGAGCAAGTTCTTCGCGGGAAACTCCGCAAGATAGAGGCATTGTTAGCGGGCGGTGCCGCGGATGGAGAGAAGGCGGCGTCCGTTGCCCCTGTAAAAGCCTTGCCCCATCATTTCTGAAATTTAGGCGCCGTGGCAGCATCGCCGCCGTCAACGGCGATGCGTTGGCCGTTGACATAGGTGTTCAGGTCCGAGACCAGATAGCGCACCGTATTCGCAATATCCTCCATTAGAGTTCTGCCGGGGTTTTCGGGAATAGCAGTGAGAAGGCGGTGCGGGCATTGACCCCGACCGCCATGGTGACAAAGGCGGTGGCAACGATGATCCGGCCGTAGAAAACCGGCAACCGCGCCAGACGGTGGTCGGTCATGGCTGCCGGGAGTGCGTGGGGCCCTAACCCTGATAAGGTTTGTTCTGAACTACGGCACCGGTGGCCAACAGGGTGGCGATCTCGTCTTCCGAGAAACCCCATTCGGCCAGGCCCTCGCTGGTGTCCTGGCCCAACACGGGCGCGGGGCCGCCGGCTTTCGCCTGGGTGCGGGAGAATCTCGGCGCCGGCGCGGGCTGTGTCACCCCGGCCACGTCCACAAAGGCGTTGCGGGCCACGTTCTGGGGATGGTGCGGGGCTTCCGTCATGGACAGGACCGGGGCGAAACAAATATCCGAACCTTCCATAATTTCACACCATTCCGCGCGGGTCTTGGTCTTGAAGACCGCGCGGTAGGTTTCGATCACCTCCGGCCAGCTCTCCCGGTCCATCTGCGGCGGCAGGTTCATCTTGTCCATGCCGGTCTTCTCCAGCAATTCGGCATAAAATTTTGGCTCGATAGAGCCAATGGAAACCCAATTGCCGTCGGCGCATTCGTAGGTGCCATAGAACGGTGCGCCGGTATCAAGGATATTGGTGCCGCGCACATCCGACCAAAAGCCCGAACCATGCATGCCATAGATGGGCAGCATCAAATAGGCAGAGCCTTCCAGCATGGACGTATCGACCACCTGGCCCTTGCCGGAACGCTGAACCTCCCACAGGGCCGCCATGACGCCGAAGGCCAGGAACATGGCGCCACCGCCGAAATCGCCGGTCAAATTCAATGGCGGGATCGGCCCGCTGTCCTTGTTGCCCACGGAATAGAGAACGCCGGATAGGGCAATGTAGTTGATATCGTGGCCGGCGGCATGGCTGATTGGGCCGTCCTGGCCCCAACCCGTCATGCGGCCATAGACCAGCTTTTCGTTACGAGCCATACAGACATCTGGGCCCAGGCCCAGACGTTCGGCTACGCCGGGGCGGAAACCTTCGACGAGGGCATCGGCGCTTTCCACCAGACGCAATACGGCTTCCACGCCGTTTGGGTTTTTCAGATCGACGGAAATAGATTTACGGCCCCGGCCCAGTACATCGAAGGCCGGGTTTTTGCCCGAAATACCCAGGCCTGAAGGCGCGGTGCGGTCGACCCGGATTACCTGGGCGCCCATGTCCGCCAGCAAGGTAGAGCAAAATGGTACCGGTCCGATGCCAGCCAATTCAATGATCTTCATTCCCGCCAACGGTCCCATGGCGTCTCTCCCTTTTGTTGTCCAAATTACCTACTCGGGGAACAATAGCGGAAGCGGACCGCGTGGCAAATGTCTCAGTGAGGCGCGCTACCTGTCCGTGATGCCGACGACCCGTGGCGCGGCGGCGTTCAGATCCAGCAGCAGATAGGCAAGCGTCGAGATATCATGATTACAGCGCTGTAGCATTCTAACCTCAGCATAGGCGCATGCTGGCATAGAGGTCGGCGCCATGTTTAAGAGGAGGAATAATGCGGAAAATGGCGATAGGAGACCAGCATGGAAGCAATTGGCGTATCTGAACTCATCGCGCGGATCGTGGGCCCGGTCCATGTCACTATTCCCTTCAGTTTGATGGCACGCCCAGATACCTACCGCAAGATAATTGCGCAATTGGTCGAGCAGGAAGCCCTGAGTGATTTGGGGGGCATATTGGCTCTTGCCCTTGGGGTGGCAATCCTGACGTTTCATTTCGTCTGGCGTACCTACTGGACGGTGCTGCTAACCATACTTGGTTGTATGGCGGCGGCGAAAGGGGCGGCGTTGGTCATCGCGCCTAACTGGCTTCTTCGCACCTATACGCCGCTTCTGCGCGCTCCCAGTCTTATGCGTGCGGGTGGCGTTGCGGCGTTCGCCCTGGGGCTGTTCCTGGCTGCCAAAGGCTATGGGCGGATATGAAACGGGCGGCGGTAGTCCGGGCCATCCCGCACTGCTTTATTTGTTGGTCTTGGGGCCGCTTCGCCAGCGGTAGCCAAAGCGGGGGTAGTTCTTGATGGCGTTGAAGTTGGGGTTAATGTCGCAAAACTTGCGCTGGATACACTTGATTAAGGCGCGGCCGTTGGTTTGATAACCGTCCGTACCGGTACCGGCGGAAAAGCTGGAACCGCGCACCAGGTCATATAATCTGCGGTGTTGCAGGTCGCGGCCCGGCTGTTCGGCAAGCTGTTCAACGATTGCGGATTTACGCAGGGTGAGTGAGCCCTCACGGCCCTCCCAACTGGCCTGGCACCGGTCAGGCTACAATTGTAGCGGCCCGCGGCGCTGGTCATCTTCGTGCATTTATTTGCCCTCGAATTCAAGTGGCCGGCGCTTCTGCTATCCGGTGTCCTGCCTTTCTACGATCCGGCACGTATTAGTGAATCGGTTACTGTGTCGCTATTATTTTTGATAAACCTTAACAAAACCTTGCCGCCGGATTTCTGGCGACCTATGCATGGCACATAGGAGAGAAAATCCATGGCGCCAAAACAAAACCCCCTACGCCTAAACAAGTTGCAGTTGAGGACGCTGACCCTGTTTCAAGAATTGGCCCTGTCTTCCGAGACATCTTCGGCGCAGGAGGATGGCAGTTTTCTGGTCACATCCATCCCACAACCCCATGGCGATCACTTCCATCTCGGGGCCGGGGTGGTGATGGCGGCGGATGCCACCGGGCTGCGGAATGAAGCGGTCTGGCGCGCCCTGGAACGCAAGGCGCTGATTGCCAGCCGCTTTCCCCTGGGCCTGGTTCTGACCGCCACCGGCAAGGACTATGATACCGGATTACGGGAGAAAATCCTGCACATAACCGATCGCTAGCAAAACTTGGAATTTGTCTAATTGATCCCGTTGGCCCGCTTGTACTTCGTGGACAAATGGGATGATGGCTGGGTCTATGTATCCGAACGTCTGCCATGAGATGATAGCTGCCGCGTTGGTCAGGGCAGATTAGATGATATAACATAACGTGATGAAT
>CAUZBE010000156.1:0-7064 GCA_963577885.1 Alphaproteobacteria bacterium | reverse complement strand
ATATTGGTCAACCGGGTGCCAAAAACAAAGGTATGCACCCGGTCCCGGTCGTTGGTGATGGCATGCACAAAATGCAGGAACATGCGGCTGTAGCGGCTCATGGAGCCCGATATATCGCACAGCACCACCAGAGGCGGGTGCCGGTATCTAGGCGCGCGGTGGCGCAGAGGGCCGCCATCGACACTGCGAAGGGCGGCCCGCAGGCTGGCCCGCATATCGACCCGCCGGCCATGGGGATCTGGAGCCTGACGCCGGGTCGGCACGGCCATGATGGGCAGGCGCATGCGCGCGATGATGGCGCGGGCCTGGGCGACCTCGTCAGCGCTCATGGACTCGAAATCCATGCCTTGCAGAACTTCGCGGGCGGAATAGGTCAGGGCGGCGTCAAATTCGATCTCGTCCTCCGCCTCAGCCTCCGGCGTCTCGGCGCCTTCGCCCTTGGCCAGGGCCTCTGCTACCCGGCGTGAGATCGCTTCGTTCTTGCTCTCATCCATCTCGACCTGAACCTGGGGCATCAACATATGCAGCATGCGCTCCAATATGCGCGGGTTACGCCAAAATATGTGGAAGGCCTGATCAAAGATCTCGCGATGGTCCTGGCGGTTGACGAAGACCGAGAACAGGGTCCAGTAGAAATCCTCGCGGCTGCCCACCCCGGCCGCGATGACGGCGCGCACCCCGTCCAAAACCTTGCCCGGCCCCACCGGCAGGCCCGCCGCCCGCAAGACCCGGGCAAAATGCATGATGTTCTCGGCCAGGCGGTTGCCGACCTCGTCGGGGAGCGTATCAGATGCGCTGTTCATGGCCTGCCGTCGATCCGCTTAATGGCCGTCTTAATGACCGTCCGCCGCCATCTCCCGTTTGACCTCTTCCAGGATATGGGCGGCCTCGCTGCCTTGGATTTTCTGAATGTCGTCCTGGTATTTCAACAGGGCGCCCAGGGTATTATCGACGGTTTCCGGCTCCAACACGATTTTGTTCAATTCGGTCAGGGCCGTGGCCCAATCGATGGTTTCCGCGATGCCCGGCAGCTTGAACAAATCGTGCTCCCGCAGGCGTTGGATAAACCCCACCACCTGGCGGCTCAAAATATCCTCGCATTGCGGCACCTTGATGCGCAGGATCGCCAGTTCGCGTTCCGCGTCGGGGTAATCGACCCAGTAATAGAGACATCGGCGCTTTAGCGCATCGTGGATCTCTCGCGTCCGGTTCGAGGTGACGATGACGATGGGCGGCTGGGCGGCGGCGATGGTGCCGATCTCCGGAATGGTGATTTGAAAGTCCGAGAGCACTTCCAGCAAATAGGCCTCGAACGCCTCGTCCGTGCGGTCCAGTTCGTCAATCAGCAAGACCGGCGCGGCGCCGTCCGCGCCTACCTCCAAGGCCTGCAGCAGGGGCCGCTTGATCAGGAACTCGCTGCGAAATATATCCTGACCAAGACGGTCTCGGTCAATCTCGCCGCTGGCCTCGGCCAGGCGGATTTCAATCATCTGGCGGGCGTAGTTCCACTCATACACGGCCGAGGCCACATCCAGCCCCTCGTAACATTGCAGGCGCACCAGGGGGCGAGATAGGGTCGCCGATAGCACTTTAGCGATCTCCGTCTTGCCAACCCCAGCCTCGCCCTCCAGAAACAGGGGCCGGCCCATTTTCAGGGCCAGAAACAGGGTCGTCGCCAGACTGCGGTCGGCTATGTAGTCGCCCGCCGTCAGCAACGCCAACGTGGCATCAATATCTTTTGGAATGGCTGTACTCATGTTCGGCAAACTAGGTCCTTTTGCAGACAAAGAAAAGGCGGGGAGGCCAAAGCCCCTCCGCCAATTCGCGTGATCCGGTTGGTTACCCTAGCCGGCAGCGGCCACGGCCCGCTTGGCCATGACAACGATCAGATGGGCGCGGTATTCAGCGCTGGCATGGATATCACTGTTCAGGTTCTCGGTTGGGATCGTGATGCCATCCAGGGCATCGACCGACCAGTTGGCTGATAAAGCCGCTTCCAGCTTCGGCCCGCGACGGACACAGTCGGTCGCGCCGGTCACCGCGACGCGCACGCCATCCGCCGCCTGGGCCACGAAGACCCCAACCAGGGCATAACGCGACGCCGGGTTAGGAAATTTGACATAGGCCGCTTTTGTAGCGTTCGGGAAGGTCACGCTCTTAATGATCTCACCTTCGTTCAACGCCGTTTCGAACAGACCGGTGAAGAAATCATCGGCGGCAATATCACGCTGATTGGTGGTGATGGTGGCGCCCAGACCCAACAAGGCTGCAGGATAATCCGCCGCCGGGTCATTATTGGCGATGGAACCGCCCAGGGTTCCGAGATTGCGCACCTGGGCATCTCCAATGCCTTCCGCTACGGCGCACAGGGCGGCGGGAACATCGGATGAATTGGCGACATCGGCATGACGGGTCATGGCGCCGATGGTGACGCTGTCGCCGCTGGCCGAGATACCCGACAATCCAGCAATGCCTGACAGATCAACCACGTCCGTTGGGTTAGCCAGACGCTGCTTGAGAACCGGGATCAGTGTTTGGCCGCCGGCCATGACCGTGCCGTCCTCCGCTGCGCCAAGCTTGGCAACCGCGTCATCAAGGCTGGAAGCGGTATGGTAGTTAAAGTCGTACATTTATCTCTCCTCCCCTGGCCTAACCGGCCGCCTGCGCGGCGCG
This sequence comes from Alphaproteobacteria bacterium, assembly GCA_963577885.1. Lineage (GTDB taxonomy): Bacteria > Pseudomonadota > Alphaproteobacteria. Next base: position 4,391 of record CAUZBE010000156.1, on the reverse strand, counting down.
CCACACTTTTTCAGCTGTGGCCGGCATGTCCAGATGTTTGATCCCTAAAGCATTGACGATGGCGTTTATAACCGCCGGCGGGGCCGCGATGGCGCCCGCCTCACCGCAACCTTTAACGCCCAATGGATTATGAATTGGGACGGTCGGGGCATAATCGACATTGAATGATGGCAGATTATCGGCCCGCGGCATGCAGTAATCCTGGAACGAGCCGGTGATCAACTGGCCACTGTCATCATCATAGACACAGCCTTCCAGCAGGGCCTGACCGATACCATGGGCCAGGCCGCCATGGACCTGACCCTCGACGATCATCGGATTGACCAGAACGCCAAAGTCATCGACCGCCGTGTAATTGACTATCTCCAAGGTGCCGGTATCCGGGTCTATCTCTATTTCGCAAACATGGGCCCCAGCGGGGAAGGAGAAGTTCAAGGGATCGAAAAAGGCGATCTCGTCCAACCCCGGCTCCACCCCTTCCGGGTAGTTGTGGGGCACATAAGCCGTGAAGGCCACCTCGGCGATGCTCATCGTCTTGTCGGTGCCGGCAACAGTGAAATTACCTTCGCCGAATTCGATGTCATCTTCGGACGCTTCTAGGGTATGGGCCGCGATCTTTTTGCCCTTGGCGATGATCTTGTCACAGGCATTGACGATCGCCACACCACCCACGGGCAGGGAACGGGAACCATAGGTGCCCATGCCAAACTGCCCCTTGTCGGTGTCGCCGTGCACCACCTCGACATTTTCTACCGGAACGCCCAAACGCTCGGTCACCAGTTGGGCAAATGCCGTTTCGTGACCCTGGCCATGGGAATGGGTGCCCGTGAAAACCGTCACGCCACCGGTTGGGTTAAAGCGGACCTGGGCAGATTCCCACAGGCCAACCCCAACACCCAACGAGCCAACGGCGGCCGACGGCGCCACGCCGCAGGCCTCTATATAGGCCGAAAGACCAATACCACGCAGTTTGCCCCGTCCCTTTGCCTCCGCCTTCCGGGCGGCAAAGCCGTCATAATCGGCGTTGGCCAGGGCCTTATCCAGGCTGGCGTCATAGTCACCGGAATCGTAACACTGCACGACCGGTGTCTGATAGGGCATCTGCTCCGCCTTGATGAAGTTGCGCCGTCGGATTTCCGCCGGGTCCAGCCCCATCTCCAAGGCCGAAACATCAACCAGGCGTTCCAGCAGATAGGTCGCCTCGGGCCGACCCGCGCCGCGCGCGGCATCCACTGGCGCGGTGTTGGTCATGACGCAACGCATTTCCAGATATATCACCGGGGTAGTGTATTGCCCTGCCAATAGGAAACCATGAAACAAAGTCGGGATGGAGACCGAGAATAATTGCAGATAGGCCCCCATATTGCCCTTGGACGATACTCGCATGGCCAAAAACTTGCCATCCGCGTCCAGGGCCATTTCCGCCGTGGTCACATGATCCCGGCCATGAGCATCAGACAGGAAAGCCTCCGACCGATCGGCCGTCCACTTGACAGGGCGATTGATCTTTTTTGCGGCCCAGGCACAGATCGCCTCCTCATTATAGGTGAAGATTTTAGAGCCGAAGCCGCCCCCTACATCAGGCGCCACCACGCGGAACTTGTGCTCCGGCGCTATGTTCATGAAGGCTGACATCACCAGGCGATGCACATGCGGGTTTTGCGAAGTCACATAGAGCGTGATCTCGTCCGTGCCCGAATTGTATTCGCCCACCGCCGCCCGCGGCTCCATGGGGTTGGTGACCATGCGGTTGTTGATCAAATCAACGGACGCCGTCTTGGCGGCCGAGGCAAAGGCCGCATCGACCGCCGCCTTGTCGCCCAATTCCCAGTCCAAAGCCACGTTGTCGGGACATTCTTCGTGCAATTGAGGCGCGCCAGGCGCGTCCGCGCCGGAGGTGGAAACCACCGAGGGCAGCTCCGTGTAATCCACCGCGATCAACTCGGCGCCGTCCTTGGCTTGGGCCAGGGTTTCGGCGATCACCACGGCGATGGGATCGCCGACAAAGCGCGCCTTGTCCATGGTCAGCACGTTGCGCGGCGGGGCTTTATTCACCTCGCCGCCCTTGCCGGTAACCGAGGCGCCGCAGACCAAGCCGCCAACGGCGTCCGCCACCAGATCCTGGCCGACGAAGACGGCGACCACGCCGGGCGCGGATTTCGCCGCCGCGATTTCGATCGAATTGATGGTGGCGTGGGCATGGGGCGAACGCAGCAGATAAGCATGTGTTTGCCCCGGACGGTTAATATCGTCGGTATAGTTGCCCTTGCCGGTTAGAAAGCGATTATCTTCTTTGCGCCGCAGACTGGCGCCAATGCCATTCTCAACCATATCAGCCCCCCATGACCTTGGCGGCTTGTTGCACCGCCTTGACGATGTTGTGGTAGCCCGTACAACGGCAGATGTTGCCCTCCAGTTCGGCCCGGATCGTGGCCTCGTCCGGGTTTGGATGTTTCACCACCAGGTCGATGGCGCTCATCACCATGCCCGGCGTGCAAAAGCCGCATTGCAGCCCATGATTATCCATGAAAGCCTGTTGCATGGGATGCATTTCGCCCCCCTTTGCCAGCCCTTCGATGGTGATAACATCGGCGCCGTTCGCCTGTGCCGCCAACATGGTGCACGACTTCATGGAATCGCCATTCACATGCACCACGCAGGCACCGCACTGGCTGGTGTCACAGCCCACATGGGTGCCCGTCAAATTTAGATTTTCCCGAAGAAACTGAACCAGTAGCGTCCGGCCTTCAACCTCGCCACTCACAGCCTGACCGTTCACGGTCATTGAAACCGTTGGCATGCGCAACCTCCCTGTCGTTCGTTGCCGACTATAAATCTGGGTAAGGAGACCACCGCGTACGACCGCCCCTTCCCGGTGAACGAAGTGTTTCGCCTCTGCGTCCCAAGGTCAAGCACGGAATAGGCACACAGGCGTCGAACTCTCGAATTTGTGAGCCTAATCGCCCCGCAGGACCGCCAAAATCGCAATCAGGATGATTATCAGGCCGCCCAGCCAAACCCAGCGCGGCAGGCCACTGCTCTTGGTCTCCGTAGGTCTATGCCGATCTGACAACAACCCGTCCCGGGCCATATCCGCATTACGCACACGCAGCATTTCCGGACCGCCGTCGCCGTCGCGGCCCGCCGCCTCAATCATGGCGGGCGTCACATCGGTCGCGATCCCAGGTTTGCCCGCCACCACCGGTACCGGCGCGGGACCCGCCGCCAGTTCCGAAAATGTGGTGAAGAATTCCCCCGACAGCTTTTTCGCCGTGCCGTCGATCAGGCGCGAGCCGATCTGCGCCAACTTGCCGCCTACATTGGCATTGACCTCGTAACGCAACAGCGTGTCGTCGCCATCTGCGACCAGGGTGACCTTGGCCCCGCCCTTGGCAAAACCGGCCGCGCCACCCTTGCCCTCGCCCTGAATGGTATAGCCGTTGGGCGGATCCATGTCGGACAGGGTCACCTGGCCCTGGAATTTTGCCTTCACCGGCCCCACCTTGGCGGTCACGGTAGCGGTGAAGCTGTTATCACCCCCCGCCTGCAAATCGCTGCAACCGGGAATGCTGGCCTTTAGGATTTCCGGATCGTTCAATGCCTCCCACACCCGCTCCCGCGATGCGGCGATGCGATACTCACCTGTTAGGTCCATGTTTCCGCCCTCAATTTTTTTATTGCGCCAACGGTCTTTGCGATAGTCCTAGCGACGATGGGGCAATATAGCACCAATGGCAAAGGTTTCGGGGTGAAAGAGAGGACATGGTGGCGCGAGGCATCTTGGTGCGGCTTGGCAGCACGATTTAAGGGTTTGGTTGGCGATACACCCATGAACTACCTGACCAACTGGCGCGTGCTCAAAGCAAAAGAAATTTTGCGATCAGAGCACCTGCCGCTGTTCGAAGTTGCGGAGCGGGTCGGATATAAATCGGAAGGGACCTTCAGCCTCGCCTTCAAGCGGGAATGCTATCAAAGCCCAGGTTCGTATCGCCGTGCGAACGAGCGCTCTAGGTAACGGGGGACCGCCATCTGATGGCTAATTGGGGTTGGCGTGGTGGTGCCCAACGACAGCCGGATGCTCAATTTGCATATCTGAAGATCTGTTAGTTTTATTTCCCGTACGCCGCATCGAAAAATGCGACTTCCAATTTGACCGTGCGAATAAAAATATCCTGCACGTTTTGGCATTCGCCGCCGGATAGAGTTGGACCCAGGCGGTCCATTTCCGAGCGCATCCAGGTAACGAAAGTTTCGAAACCCAGACCCGTGTGTAGATTGATCCATTCCTTGAGGTAAAAGCGGGCCGGTGTGCACGCCGCCACTGATTGGGCCCAGGTCAGATAGACCCACTCCACCGCCAGCAGGCTGGCCAGAACGTCCGCGTATGTGAA